>CAIUKX010000040.1 GCA_903899795.1 uncultured Flavobacteriales bacterium | reverse complement strand
TTACTATATCTCAAAGAACTATACCGCAAATAATCCACAATAGGGATAGGTGCGTAATATTGTTTTAAAAGATACACTTGCCTATTTGGCAGTTGATTATTGTGGAATGGAAGTGGTGAATATTGCTGATCCGTCTAATATTCAATTGATCGGCTGGTGGAATCCATACGGATGTCCGAATAACAATTGGTATACAAGTCCGGTTCATGCGAATGAAATTAGATATGATGCAGATTGCGAAGTCTTATTTTTATCCACTGGTAAAAGTGATTTATTTGTGTTAGACGTATCTGATCCTTTGCAAACCGATTCAGTAGATTATTACGGAGGTGTGAGTAATAATTTAGGAACTTGGGGAGTGAATATCTACCAGAATCAAATTTACTTGTCCTACATCTGTGTTCCATGGCCCTATATTCCTTTTGAATCGGATTCAACTGGTGTGAAAATTCTTTCTTATACCAATTGTTCGACTGGAATAGAAGAATTGAATTCGTTGAACATTCAGGTGAGTCCAAATCCTGTTGTGGATGATTTAACACTTGTTATCGATGAAGTTTCTGGAGGATGGAGTACAGTTTCGATCACAAGTATCACCGGTGAATTGCTTTATGAAGAAAAATTAGAACCAAAAGCGGGTAAAATTAATTTGAATATGAACCGCCTATCGTCAGGAGTCTATTTTCTAGCGGTGAAAAATGCTAACGGTTCCGTTCTAGTTAAGTTCGTGAAAGAGTAATTGATTCTAGAATTCTACTTCACCATAAAACGAAACCAAATCATACCCAAGAGTGAAGCAGTAAGTGATGAGATTAAGACCACAATTTGAGAAAATTGAATTAAGGTTGTGTTGTCGAAGGCCAGCCCTGAAACGAAGATCGACATGGTGAAACCGATTCCGGCTAAAATGCTGGCTCCGGTGATATGATTCCAGTGAACACCTTTCGGCAGTTTACAGATTTTTAAACTAAGGGCAATGAACGTGAATACAATAATTCCCAAAGGTTTACCAAGTACTAAACCATAAAAAACACCGTAACTATTACTGGAAAATAAGCTTTCCATCCAATTTTCGTGGATATAAATACTGGTATTGACCAACGCAAAAAGAGGTAAAATATAAAGAGCTACAGGTTTGTGAAGCCGATGCTGAAGTTTAGCTGAACCAGTTTTAGCATTCGTAAATGGAATCGCAAACGCGAGCATTACTCCTGAAATAGTAGCATGAATTCCTGATTTCGACATAAAAAACCACATCACACTGCCAGCGATGAGGTAATAAGATAGGGCTTTTACTTTGAACTTGTTGAACAACAGGAGTAATCCAAATACAGCTAAAGCAGCAATTAAATAATACCAGGAGATCGTTTTCGTATAAAACAGGGCGATTACCAGGACGGCTCCCAAGTCATCGGCAATGGCTAATGCCGTTAAAAAAATCTTGAGTGAATTAGGAACTTTATTACCGAATAAGGATAGAACTGCAATCGAAAAAGCAATATCGGTTGCAGTTGGAATTCCAGCCCCGGATTGTGTATTTGTTCCTGCGTTGAAAAAATAATGGATGAGGGCAGGGGCAAGCATACCTCCAACTGCGGCGATGATGGGTAGCATTGATTTTTTTACATCCGAAAGTTCACCGATGAAAACTTCACGTTTTAATTCCAAGCCCACGAGCAGGAAGAAGATGGTCATCAAGCCGTCATTGACAATGTGTTCATAGGAAATATCCTGAATAGTGTGATGCCAGAACTCACTGTACTCTTTTCCGATAAAGAAATTTGCCAACAAGAGCGAAAGAAAGGTAGCTCCAAGTAAAAGCATTCCCCCGATTTTTTCTGATTCGAAGAATTCCCTGAAGAGATTTTTTTTCTTTCTTGTTTTTGGCATGGATTTGCTTTTTTGAGCGATCACAAATATACATGAAAAAGGAGGTGAGATTAAGAAGGTTTGGATTTAAAAACTAACGATTCAAGAGCCCGAGAGTATAATACAAATGTCAACGCTAAAGATTCAAATGCGAAAAATAAACTTTTAAGTCCTCGAGTTAAACTCTGTTTAGGTATTTTCTCTAAAGATTTTGTTGAGCCACTTGATCATTCCAAACATAGTCAACGAAGCAGCTGTCAATAAACAAAAATTTACCACAAAGAAATTCGCTTTATTTTCGTAGCCATCCCATAAACTGCTCAGTACACCAGATAATTTATTTCCAATTGATGTAGCTAGAAACCAACCTCCCATCATTAAGGCAGTTAAACGTGGTGGACTCAATTTAGAAACCATTGATAAACCCATAGGACTTAAGAATAATTCTCCAATTGTGATAACTGCATAAGAGGAAATAAACCACCAAGCTGATGATTTTTCGATACCATTGTTGCAAGCGTAAACAGCACCAACCATTACAAGACAAGATAGTCCTGAGATTAATAATCCAAAAGCAATTTTTGTAGGTGTAGACGGTTCTTTTCCTTTTCTTCTCAAAAAAGCAAAAAATGCCAAAACTAAAGGTGTCAATGCAATTACCCAAAATGGATTTATTGATTGAAATAAATTGGTGTTGAATAACATTTTTGATTCGCCATCTTTTGGAAGATTCTCTTTCTTTTCATTTTGAAAATAAGGAGGGTAACTAATATGAGTTGCTTTTTTGTCAGGGATTCTGAATTGATTATCCATAATCGGATATGTGTCCTTAACATATTTACAAGTGTCTATTAAACTAAGGCTTCCCATAGGACTAATCATACTTTTGGGAATTTCTCGGTCTGTATAACGGTCAGCCCAAGTGTTTAGAGTTGAACCATTTTGTTTAAAGACAGCCCAAAACATTATTACAACGGCAAAAATTGCGAGCA
>CAIUKX010000039.1 GCA_903899795.1 uncultured Flavobacteriales bacterium | reverse complement strand
CTCTATATACTAGTGACGGCTTTTTCTTTGATTGTAAAATTTTATGGTTTGAAATTATGAATAAAAAAACAGTAGTAATCGGCGCTTCTGATAATCCGGATCGTTATGCATTTAAAGCTGTGACACGCTTGGTTCAGCATGGTTATGAAGTATTTCCTGAGGGACTTCGAAAAGGGAAAATTGGGAATTTGGACATTTCGACTGAACGAATTATTTATCCTGATATTGATACGGTTACTTTGTACGTTGGCCCTCAGAACCAACCTTCCTGGTTCGATTATATTTTTGCACTTCATCCGAAACGAATCATTTTTAATCCGGGAACAGAAAATGTAGAACTAGAGCAATTGGCAAAATCGAAAGGAATTGAAACAATTGAAGCTTGTACCTTAGTGATGTTGTCTGTGGGGAATTATTGACTCTGAGACCAAAGATCACTGGTATGTAGACATAATTGTTGGTTTACAAGTCTTGAAATCTTGTTTCTTTTTGTCTTGAATCTAAAAGAAAAATGTAACTTCGCACTTTCAAAAAATGATCTCAAAATGCTCGAAATACAACGCATCCGTACCGAAAAAGAAGCCGTAATCGAAGGCTTGAAAAAAAGAAATTTTGACGCTTCTGCAATTGTAGAAAATTTGTTAGATATAGATCAACAATGGCGTACTTCGAAAACAGAATTGGAGTCGATTGCTGCGGAACAAAATGTATTATCGAAAGAAATTGGTGATCTATTCAAGCAAGGAAAACAAGAGGAGGCAAATGCTGCGAAAGCAAAAACGGCTGAATTGAAAACAAAAGAAGCTGCTTTGAAAGTAACTGTGGATGAATTTGAAAATCAAATTACACAATTTCTATATCAGATTCCAAATGTTCCGAACAACCTTGTTCCAGCTGGGAAAAATGAGTTGGATAATATTACTGTAGAAGAAGTTGGAAGTAAAAAGGAATTTGGTTTTGCGGCTCAACCACACTGGGATTTAGCGAAAAAATACGATCTGATCGATTTCGAATTAGGAGTAAAAATTACAGGTGCAGGATTTCCGGTTTACAAAGGCAAAGGAGCAAAATTGCAACGTGCATTGATCGCTTTTTTCCTGGATGAAGCTGAAAAAGCAGGTTATCAGGAATTCACTCCTCCATTGGTTGTCAACGAAGCGAGTGGATATGGAACTGGACAATTACCCGATAAAGAAGGTCAAATGTACTACATCAATGAAGATGATTTGTACTTGATTCCAACAGCAGAAGTTCCATTGACAAACATATATAGAGATGTAATTCTTCCGTCAGAGGATTTTTCCATCAAAATGACAGGATATACACCTTGTTTCCGTCGTGAAGCAGGTTCTTATGGAAAAGATGTAAGAGGATTGAATCGTTTGCATCAATTCGACAAGGTAGAAATCGTTCGAATTGAACATCCTTCCAATACAGAAAAAGCATTGACTGAAATGATCAATCACGTAAAAGGATTATTGGAAAAATTGGGACTTCATTACCGTGTTCTGCGTTTATGTGGTGGAGATACTGGTTTTGCTTCTGCAATGACTTACGATTTTGAGGTATATTCTGCTGCACAGGAAAAATGGCTGGAAGTAAGTTCAGTCTCCCGTTTCGATACATTTCAGTCAACTCGATTGAAATTGCGTTTCAAAACCAATGATAAAAAAACACAGCTTTGTCACACATTGAATGGAAGTGCTTTGGCTCTTCCAAGAATTGTGGCTTCATTGTTGGAAAATCACCAGACGGAAAATGGAATTGTCATCCCTGAAGCATTGCGACCGTATACCGGATTTGATCGAATTGATTGAGGATTTTTATTGCTTCAATTTCAAACTGATTTTCGCTGATAGTCCTCATTAATTGTATAAATTTACAGGATGAAGCAAAAAATAGCTTTTTGGAAACATCATCCGATTTCAGATCAATGCGGTGAAACGCTGGCAGAGGAAACAATCGAAGAATATAAGAAATTCAAATACGATATTGTTAAATTGACCCCGGCTGGTAGTTGGCAGGCGACTTGTTATGGAGTTAAAGATGAATTTCAAAATGACCATTTAGGAAGAAGGACGATTACTGAGCGATGTATTCATTCATTGAATGACTGGAAATTAATCACACCTTTTGAAAGTGGAAATTATCCGATTACGCTGACTGAGCAACTAAAAGCTGCTCAAATTGTCTGTGAGGCAATTAAGGACACGCCTGTTTATGCAACTGTATTTTCTCCTTTAACACAAGCTGTTCAGATGGTCGGAATCGATGTTTTGAAAAGACATATGCAGGTCGACAGTGAAATCGTTCACCAATCATTGGAACAGATTACACAAAACACTATTCTAACCATAGATGAATTTAAGAAACAAGGCATTAGTGGAATTTACTTTGTAACCCAGGCTATGCAGACGAGTATGTTCGCCTTTGAAGAATATAAAAAATGGGGAGAGAAATACGATACATTATGCTTGAAGGCATGTGAAGAAGGAGATAAAACTATTTTCCATATTCATGGTGAAGAAATTTTTTTGTGTGTGCATGAAACGTTACAAAATCTTCAGGTACATTACGAATTATCACCAAAGAATCTTGCGTTGGATGCTGCAGAAAAAATGATTGCTCATCCAATCATACCGGGAATTTCTGCAGATTTGATTGCTCAGGCAACAACAAGATCGAAAATAAATGTGCTTTTAGCCGATCTATTTGGTGAAGCAAAACCGGCCGTATTTTGCGGATGTGTTTTACCTTTGGACATGACAGACGAACTTATTCATACTTGGATTGATACAATCAGAAATGAATCAATTTGATGTACATATCGAATCTTACATTCCCTTAGATAAAAATTGGATTGATCAGTCTGTCTTTACGATTTTTGAAAAAATTGTTCATCAATTTCCTGATAAACTGGCAATTTCAGACTGTGAAGTAGAATGGACCTATCAAGAATTGTATAATGAAGTATTCCGATTTGCCGGTTTCATTTCGGATAATGCACAGGGAAATATTGCTCCCATTGGAATCCGAAAAAAAAATGATCCTTATTTCATTGCAGCTATGTTGGCATGCTGTGCAAATGGTATTCCATACGTTCCACTCGATAGAAATTTCCCAAATCAACGGAATATAGATATAATAGAAGATGCTGGTGTTCAGTTTATTTTGGAAGAAAATCAGTTAGGTGAAAATCTTAATGAATTCAAGGCAAATGGTCATGTTGATTCGATTTGTTACATACTCTATACTTCCGGAAGTACAGGAAAACCTAAAGGTGTATTTCAAAATCAGCGGAATATGTTGCATGATATTTGGCAGTATATTACATCCATTCGCTTAAGTTCAACTGATAGAAGCACCCTTTTTTATTCCCCGTCAGTTAATGGAGCTATAAGAGATATATACGGGACTTTGCTGACCGGAGGAACACTTTTTATTCGCGATTTGCATGACAAAGGAATCATCGGGATGGATGAATTCATTTCAAATAACAAGATAACTATATACCATTCTATTCCCACCATCTTCAGATCATTTTTGAAAATTTCCAGAATTGATTGCTATAAAACTGTGCGATTAGTGTATTTAGCAGGTGATAGAATCTTCACAAGTGATTATATTTTCTTTAAAGAATTTTTCTCAAAAGAATCACATTTGTATATCGGTATTGGATCAACAGAAAATGCGACTATTTACAGGCAGTGGTTTTTAGATCATTCTGAAAATATTGTTGGAGAATTGATGCCAGTCGGATATGCTGTCGATGATCGAGAAATGCAGTTGATAGATGAAAATGGTAACGAAGTTTTAAATGGCGAGATTGGAGAAATCGAAGTTTCAAGTCCCTATATGTCGCTGGGTTATTGGAACAATGAACAACTTACTCAGCAGTCATTTGGATTTTTAGCAAATGGAATCCGTTCTTTCCGAACTGGAGATTTGGGGAAAATAAATTCCCAGGGTTTATTGGAATTTTTAGGTCGCAAGGATAAACAAATAAAGATCAATGGACATCGGATTGAACTAGATGAAATTGCAGCCAAAATCAGATCTGTTATTGGCGTTGAGAACGTTGCTTTGCTGGTGAGGGAAGTTGAAAACTCACATTCTATTATTGCCTACGTGCAATCCGGTCGAGGTGAAGAAGATTTGAAAAATGAACTTTCAACATTGGTTCCTTCTTTTATGATTCCAGCCGAATTTCATTTTTTGGAACGAATTCCTCTTTTGTCAAATTATAAAATCGATTCTCAAAGATTAAAACAACTCGATTTTGAGATTTTACAAGCCAAGAAGGCGTCATCTTACAACGAAGAAAAATCTATTGAAGAAGTTTTTCGCTCAATTTGGTTAAATTACACCTCCGAAGCAGAATTTTACAATAATGTAAAGTGGTCAGATACTTCTGCTACTTCAGTTGATGCGGTCAATTTTCTGGTAGATATTGAAAAAACATTTCAGATTGATTTTCCGGATAGTGACATTTCAAAAGACATGACTCCCCATTTTATTCTAGAAAAAATAAAGGAATGCATACAAAATCAAGGCGATAAAGTAAAACAAGATTTTAGCTCAAAACCTATTGTTTATTTTTTCCCCTGGCTTTGTGGAGTAAGAAACGGACATGAAAAATTAATTCAGCGAATTTCGAAAAGGTATGATGTGAAAGTAATTTCTTACCCAGACTACGAAAATTGGGATAAAAAAGAGTTAACCTTTACATTTTTTTGTAAAGAATTAGAACGTTTATTTATCAACGAAGAAAGGCAAATGATCTTTTTCGGTGTCTTGTCCGGAGTTTATTTTTCGCATGAGATGGCTTTTCGATTGAAAGAAAGGTACAATAAAAAAGTCATAGCTAGCTTTTTATTGGATTATGAAGCTCCTTTGAATCAAGTCATTTCACTATCAAGAATTAAAAGAGGAATCAAGAATATCATTTCTAAGCACTATACAAGTGCACAAAAGAAAATTTTGATATCGGCAAAAATGAGTAAAAGTGATGTTCCATCTTATGTTTTAGCGTTAAAAAATCGCAAACGAAAAACCAAAGGTTATTTGAGATGGGATAATTATTGTTCAGTTATTCGATTAAAAGAATTCGATTTTGATCACAGAGATTTGGCAGGTGAAAATAATCACGATAAATTAACGGGAAATGAAGTTTTTATTGAGGAGATGGAAAACGCATTTCTAACAATTGCTGATCCGAAAAATAGTTGAATTATGAGTTTAATTTTTGGAATTGTACATCATAAAGAAAACAATGTTCTGAAATATTTGGAGCAAATGGAAACGGCTATATTACCGGACCAGTACGATCAAAAAGGACGATACATAAACCAGCAAATAGGTTTGGGAAATATATTACGGTTCAATACACCAGAATCGCTTTTTGAAAAATTACCAGCAACTTTTGGCAGAAAAGTCATAACATCTTCCTCCAGACTTGATAATCGAGAAGAATTGAACCGTTTATTAGCAATTCCCAGAGAAATTCAGTTGGAAATCCCGGACAGTATTTTATTTTTGAAAGCCTATGAAAAATGGGGAGAAGGATGTGTTCAATACATAGAAGGAGATTGGGCTTTTGCGATTTGGGAGGAAGAAAAGGAAGAACTATTCATTGCACGTGATCATTTTGGAAATACAGGACTTTATTTTCATCATTCTGAATCTTATTTTGTCTTTAGTTCTGATTTGAAAGGAATTCTGTCCTTTAAAGATCTCTCAATAAAGGTAAATGAATTATGTCTGGCTGGAATCTTGATCATTCGAAATCCAGATAACGGTGAAACGGTTTACGACAATATATACGAATTACAAAGAGGTCATACATTGACTTTAAAAGACGGACGAATTACAAAAAAAAGATATTGGTTTCCAGAAAAAACAAAGGAGATACACTATACATCTAAGCAGGAATACTTGGATCATTTTATTGATTTGTATCAAAATGCGGTTAATTCAAGGCTTAGAAACATCGGTAAAATAGGAACAACTCTCAGTGGTGGCTTGGATTCCGGTTCCGTTTCTGTGCTTGCGTCCAAGGAATTAGCCAAAAAGCAAATCAGGTTACAGGCATATACAGCTGTACCTTCTCACGACGTCACAAATTTTGTAAACGCCAATCGATTTGGGGACGAGACTTTTTTTGCTGAATCAACAGCAAAATTTTCTGGAAATATTGATTTGACATTGATAAAAGGTGAACGATTATCTATCATTGACGGAATAAAAAGGCACATAGAAATACATTCGGCTCCGCCAACTACTGCTTCTAATGCATTTTGGATTAATGAACTTTTAGAAACGGCTAGAGAAGATGGAGTTAAAACGTTATTTACTGGTCAGGCTGGTAATGCAACGATATCGTGGAAGGGATTATCTCAAAACAAAATTTTTGAAAGCGGTTCGACTTCAACTACTGAAATGATCAAAAATACTATCAAGTTTTTGATACCCCCCATACTTATTTCGTGGCTTCAAAATAAAAGTCGTACTACTTTTGAGTATACGGCAGTAAACCCTCTCCTAGTCAAAAAGCTGAATTTGAAGCATTATGTTGATCAGGAAAAGGACTTTCAAAGCACCTTTAAAACAGCTGTGGAACAACGTTTTCAGATGATGCATCCCAAAAGAAGTGGTATCGGTTCCATTTGGCAAGCGAACGGTTATTATTACGGAATGAACATTGTTGATCCTACCCGGGACAAAAAGTTAACAGAGTTTTGTTTAGCTATACCTGATCATTTTTACAGAGAAAAAACGGAAGACAGGCTGATCATTCGTGAAAGTATGATTGGCTTACTGCCTGAAAATGTGCGTTTAAATAAAAGGACCGGTAAACAATCGGCAAATTCACAGTTTTTAATTCAGGAAAATCATAAAAATATTATGGATATTTTGTGTAAGTTTGAGAAATCTGAGGTTATTTCTCATTTTTTAGATCTTGAAAAGATGAAAAACATAGCTCTGAAAAATGCGGAAAATCCGGATATAAGATTCAAGCAAGAATGTGACAATATTCTAATGAAAGGAATTGCTATTGGCTTATTTTTGGAACAATTCAATTAGAAATTAAAAAAAATATGGAAACTCAGAAAAATGATAATGCAAAAAAAGAATGGGCAGCTCCCGCTATTATTGTTGAAACAATTGATCAAACATTGGCAGGTGTACCAGGTGTTACAAGTGATGCGGCCTGTTCAGTATTGAGTTGATAGAATACGTATCAAATAAATTATTTTTGTCGACAGTTTTTTAGAGCAATAAAACCTGTTAATAATCGTCATCTTCGAACTTTCGATTAATTTTGTAGAAAAATAAAACGATGAACGTTCCGGTTACAGTATATACAGAAATGACGCCGAATCCGGCGAGTATGAAATTTGTTGCTAATAAGCACATTTTGATTGACAATACCGTAAATTTTACAAGCAGAGCAGAAGCGAAAGGATATTCTCCGTTGGCTGAAGAATTGTTCAATTTTCCATTTGTCAAAGGAGTTTTTATCAGCGCGAATTTTGTGACGGTAACAAAAACAGAATCTCTGGGATGGGATTTTGTCTTGATGGAACTACGTGAATTTATAAAAGCATGGCTGAGTGAAGGAAAGGATGTTTTGATCCGTATGCCGGAAGCAAAACCAGCTGAAGCTCCGAAATCAGACACGCCTAAAAGAGAATATGCTCCGTCGGAATATGATCAAGCAATCATGGATTTGTTGGATGAATTCGTTCGGCCAGCGGTAGAAAGCGATGGAGGTGCGATTGATTTCAGAAATTATGAAGATGGTGTTGTAACGGTTCTTTTGAAAGGATCATGTGCGGGTTGTCCTTCTTCTACAGCTACACTAAAAGGAGGAATTGAGAACTTGTTGAAACAATACATCCCTGAAGTGACTTCTGTTGTGGCTGAAAACGAGTAGTCAGGTTGTGAAGTAAATACTTCTCAATTTGCTTTTCTATAACCAATTCAGGACATTTCCGATAACTCGATTACTTTCTTTGTAGTCTTTGAATTCTTCTTCCAATTTGGTTTTTAATGTGGCGTAAGAGAAAACTTGTTTCTTTTTACTTTTCACTTCAAACACGCTGTTTTTTAGAGGGACCAGTTCTACAGATTTGGCAAAATAAATCACGCCGCCGTCTTCAGTCGCTAGACCCAATATTGCTCCTGGCAAGCCGTTGAATCCTTCGGGACCAACTGGCGGCAATATTTCAGTAGAAAACCAAGCATAGATTGTTGTGGAATCATTCATCTCCCAGACGGCTCTTCTGCATTGGTATTTTCCAATCATTCTGCTGCCATCGATTATTTTCCATTTTCTATTTGTAATGACATCTACCATCAAAAGATCTTGACCTCCTAAATTTAGGGCTACTGTTTTTTGTTGAGTATTAAAATTTTGATAAACGGTATTTTTGTAGGTCGCCCAATTGTTTGGATCTTCTTCATCGGTTTCTTCAGGTTTAAATATTGAGCTGGAATCTGTAAAATATAATTCGAAAACGTCAATTTTATATTTGTTCGTTTCTAAAAATTCAGTCATCCAGTCTTCTTGAATATAGTTGAATTTTTTGGCAAGATTTGTTTTTCTTTCATACACAATTTTACCGCTTTGGTTTTGACCAAATAATATAATTCCATTCATACAAAGAAAAATGAAAGACACTATGTATTTACCAATTAACATCTTCTTCTTTGGTTTTATTGTTATTAAATTTTACTGTCAATTTCAGTAAGAAATAGCGTGAAATGATTTTTGTTTTGTTGTCCGTTATCACGTTTGCGCTTACATATCGGTTTGCTGAAATATTTTGATTGAGGATATCATTTGCCATACAACTGAGAACCAAATTTTCTGTTTTTAGGAAAGCTTTACTGATCTCTGCATTCCAGATTAAATAATTGATGTTATAGCCATTTGCACGTTGTCCATTCATCGTATAGGTCGCTTCGGTATAGATTTTAAAATGTCCGGGTAGGGTTATTCTGAAACTTCCGAAATAGGCTTTTGTCGAATAGGGTTTATTCGAAACTGTGCTGATGGAGCTAACCGGACTGGAATAGGTATATTCTCCCCAGAGAGAAAATTCAATCGAATCTTTTGAAATATAAGTTTCCAGTCTTCCTGTAATATTTCTATTTAATGTGGTATTGATTTGGTTGTTTATGACACTTGATTGCTTTGAAAAAAATCCGTTAAAATTAGGATTAAGCGTAATTATTTTCTTGTAGATTGGAAGTCCGGCACCTCCGTATAAACCTGCAGTAGCATTCCCGTTTATATTAACGGTTTGTGATTTCATACTGCCAATGTTAATAGGATCATAACTTGTAGAATTGACAAAATCGTTATTGATGATTCGTGTTTCAATTCCAGTATAAAAATATCTCCCAGATAGGGCATTCCAGAAATTCAGATTGAGATCAAATTTGTGTGTATAGGAAGGTCTTAGATTTGGATTTCCCATTACGATCCTGTTGGGATTAGTATTGTTCGGAACTGGCTGAAGATTATTAATGGATGGTTGTGTCGCAGTTGTGGTATAATGAAAAGCGATTCTTTTACTTTGAGTGGGATTATACACAAAAGTAAAGCGCGGTAATAGATTACTGAAATTTTGATGAATAATCGAATCTGTGTTTATGTTTTTACTTTGGATTGTAATAGTTCTAACTCTTAATCCGCCTTCAATGGTGTACTTTTTCTT
>CAIUKX010000038.1 GCA_903899795.1 uncultured Flavobacteriales bacterium | reverse complement strand
TATACACCTAAAAACTGCTTTATAGAATTGATTTTAGTGCTATTTAAAGTGTCTATTATAATTTTTGTATTTTTAAAATAAGCGGCATATAACTTACTTTTGTATTCGGTATTTAAATAGACATAAAATTATAAAATTACTGGCGAAAATTCAAATACTGCGGTCTTAAATGTAAAAATATCCATCAAATGCAAATAGATACCAACAAGAAAAACAGTGAGGCGGTTCAAAATGAAAAATACAAAAGCGAGGTGGAGCAAATTACCAGTTCCCAGCTTGGCATTTCGGATCTAAAAGCCTTGTATGACCAGCTTAATAAGGACGATCAATACAGGGAGATTATTGGTGCCTTTCTCCGCAATGACTTTAGTGTTAAGATTAAGAAGGCAAACAGGTTTTCAAAGGGTATTGATGAGGAGCTATATATCTCGTTGGATGATGGCTGTATGCGCCATGAACCCAATGTATTCTTTCGATTCATCGAACAGATGCCAGAGATAACCATGCTCACTGATACTATTCTTGGTGCAGATAAGCGTTTTAAAGGGTACCACATAATTATAAGAACCTTTAAGGAGGAGAAGTTACTTCAATTTCTTGGTCTCAGTCAGGCAACCCTGGTGGAGAAAATGGTTCTGATATCCCTTTTACATATTTTCCTTAAGAGCAACAAATCCAGTATCGATGCTTCGGAACTTTTCCGTTTTATCCCAAAGAGCTACTATGTCAATTTCCTCTTTTTCCTGAATGTTGGATGTACCCTCGTTGATCAGAAGCTCATATCATACAACACCGAGAAATTCTCAAATCAATTGGTGTTTTATATTAACCAGCGGGTAATGGAGCTACTGAGCGGGTACATGGTGGAACTTATTTAAAACTAAAAAAGCATGAAGATGAACCAATATGATTTCACGACCTTCAATCTTCACGTGACTCCCAACGGCATATTCCTTTGGTCAAAACTCAGTACAGATTTCCCATTCTTCATTATGGATAGCCCGACAATGGGTTTTAAAGTATTCCTTTCAGATGAAATGCAAAGCATTAATTATTATTTTCAGGAGAAGTCCTTGGATCTAACGTCAACTGTTTTGGTCACAACTTTGGTTCCTCCTGATGATCCGATGCGTTGGGTTATATCGATACCATTTATCGGATGTACGGTTGCCCTAGAGGAATATTTTCCAAAATCCATCTTTCACCAGCACTATTTATTCTCCGCCAAAGATTTTCCACCAGATTACAGGGATTATGCATCATTGGCATTTTCGGTTGGTCATCCAGAATAAACAAGTTAAATTCTTTAAGTCAAAAACTCAATTATTAATAACAATTAAAACAAACAACATGGCAAAAATTATGCAAATCACGAGGGCGAATAAACTGGATAAGCGCACAACGGCTGGTATAGCCGCATCAGGGAAATCAAGGTCATCAAAAACGTTAGCAAAAAGGATCATGAAAGGTAATCGATAATTATAGGGATTTTAAAACAAACAGCATGGCAAAGATTAGAGTTTACTTTAGCATTTCGCAAAAAGGAAACGTCAGCAACACCATCCATAGCACATTGGATGTTGACAATGACCTCAAGAATGCATTGATCCAGGATCAGCAAAATAACGGTGGAGCGTACCTGTCTGAACTGATAGAGCGTTACTGCTTTGCGGATATACAGCCCGTAATTATTCCAGGTGTCCCGTTTAAAGTGGTACATGCAAAGATTTCGGGTTAAAGACATCATATGGGATTCAATGTAGCAACCAGGCGAATTGGTTTATTTAAAGAGGGCGCTTTCAGCAGAATTTATCTCAGTGATTGTACCTGGGATGATTTAACTCCTCTGTTGGATGGTCAGACTGGTATCAGGGTTATTGATTTTACAATCACTTTCGATATAAACGAATATTTAGCCCAGAGCCTTAAGATTGATCCTTCATTTACCTGTATAGCTTATCCAGTTTATGTCGTGGGTTACCAGGAGAACGGTCAACATAACACTCCGTGCTTTTTGCCATTCTCCGAACAAGTTTCCTTTGAGTTAATACAGGAAAAAATATCATTGATAGGTACGCCCCCTTATGAATACACCATCAGATTGCATAATGGCATTGAGATTGGTAGTTATCTATGGGATGATTGCACCTTCCTGCTCCCTGATGTATTTTTTAATGAATATGCACCACGGATATTGGCACTTGTGTCTTACCCTTTGAATGCTGATCTTCTAACGCAATTAATTAATAAACCCGAACACATTATACATGTTGATGACCGATACAACATTGTTGAGATTGAGCCTGTTGACGATTTTAAGGACTACATGTGGGGAGTATATCATGATAGACTTTAGCCCACAGATGAACACACGGCAACCAGTCATTTCGGTATGGAGTTTATTAGTTCGGGAGATTAAAACCAGTTTATGAAATATACGCTTAAGGTTAGGCATCGTTTTGTGGATGATATTGACGTTGCGAATATCCAACCATCAAACTTCTCGAAGCTATATGAGACAATAAAGGTTTCAGGATCTGATTTCTTTACTGCTGATTATACTAAACGCATCATCCTTGCATTTGAGACATTGATTCATTTTATGGGCACTGCTGAGTATGAAAAATGCGCTATCATTAAAAGGGCTCTTTTCATTAACTTGATACAGAAGGAAAGGAGTTGATCAAAGAGTTGGACTGTGAACGATGTAATAATTATTCTTTATTAAAACTTGGTTGGTTTATGAACAAAATATATGGCTCGGATAATACGGTTGTAAACACCTTAAATGAGATGCAGATCGGGGTTGAGGAATGGACTGCCGACATCCACAGCAAAACCTACGTAGATTTAAAGTCTTATGGTCAGTCTGTATTTGATAAGGATATCAATCAACAGGTTTATGCTGCGTATAATGCCTTGATGTATTTTAACTGTGATAAGGGAAGCACCGAAAAAAGCATCTTGATCAGGCATGAATTAGAGCGATTGAAGATGAGGCTGTTTTGACAAAATGGGAATTAACTGGCTTGTATTTACTACCAAGATATTTACTGAAATGGACAGAGCTGATGTAGATTTGAATGATGGAATCCTTACGCCTTTGATTGGTTTTGATGGTAATCAAATCAAGTACAAAAGCGCCATAGAAAATTTTGAGAGAAGCTGCGAAAAGAAATTGATTGATGCATTTTCTATCGTTAACATTTGTGGCTTGGTTAAAACTGATCCGTACTCACTTCCTTATAATAAAGAGATTGTGGTTTTCTTCGGCAGGGCTGAATGTCGTAGCTACCCATACATCTTTCGAAGGGTCGTCAGACATATCATAAAAAAACTTTTGGAGGAGGATATACATAAGGTGAGATTCTACTTGTTTATAAATGTCATCACAAAAGAGAATATTCTTGCATCAGGAGTTGAGTATAGATTCAGGTACTATCACAAAGAATAATGTTTTATCATATAAATGAAGCTGAAAATTATCATGGCTATTGTAGTTGTGATCTTTGGGGTGGTGGGGCAAGTAATTTGTATTTATCAATGGTTAATAATAAATTTGTAGGCGATAAAAAAGAAACAATTTCCAACCTCCTTAAGTACTGCGAACGAGATACGGAAGGGATGGTTGTTATTTATAAAGAACTTTTAAACGTTTGAACATGAGTTATAATTTTTGGAATGATTTTTTAGATCAATGGCGTAGTAACCCAGCTGGTCCTACAGCACCTGTTATCGGTGGTTGGACAGACCCTAATACTGTGCCACTTTTAAATAGTTACGGTAAAATACCCATTGATCTTAGTTTAGACTATTTACCTGAACCTTGGTGGGGAAATAATGGTATTGATGATTTGCATTCTGTTGTAATCAATAGCAACCCCTTTACAGGAAATGGAAGATTGCAATATTATAAGGTTCAAAATCTTCCAGCATTATACGGTAATATCAATTATCAAGATTTTGTTGCAAACGAAGTTAAAAAGTACAGTGGTTCAACTAGCAAACCTTTTTTGTTGGAAACAAATAATTGGCATTATACAAG
>CAIUKX010000037.1 GCA_903899795.1 uncultured Flavobacteriales bacterium | reverse complement strand
GTCCAATCGAAAGGTTCAGTGTAAACTTGATTTAAACCACTGTAGATACAAGTAATTACTCTTTGATCACCAGTTGTATCTCTAGCTTCAAAATTTGAAACCATATACGATCCATAACTACTGTAATACTGAGAAGTATGCGGATTTACTAAATTATGTAAATCATCCATAAATGTTGAACTACTGGTTGAAATCGAATTATACATTCCGACAGGCATCATTGTAGAGGGAGTTGTAGTGTTACCCGAAAGTGGTGTTGTCGTTAAATAATTACGGTAAGCTCCATTGCCGTTATAAGCAAAAACAGAGAAATAATAACTGGTTCCTGCCACAATATTATTGGGTGTAAAAGTGGTAGAATTACTACTGAAAACAACTTTAGAGCTTCCGATTGCATCTCCTCTCTGATAAACCATTCCATCAACAGGAACATCTGTTACAGCCGAACCGTTATGGCGCAAAACAACATATCCATCCACATTTGAAGCTGGTGTAAAAGCCCCTGTTAAACGATACGATTTTACATTCGAAAATATGAGATTTGTTGGTTGAGCTGTTGGTTCTGTTGCTAATGATCCACCAATTCCATTGATATTAATCACATAAGCAGCTTCATCTGCATCGTTGCTGTTAATAGTAATAATTCCATTTCTTGTTCCTGCTGCTGAAGGTGTAAAATTAACAACCAAATCTCCCGTTGAAGAAGCTGCAACTGTTGAAGGAAAAGAACCAACAACAAAATCCGAAGCATTAGATCCTGAAACATTTACAGAAGAAATATTCAAAGTGTTTGTAGTTCCTAAATTCTGAACTGTGAATGTAATTGGTAAAGTTGTACTCACCGGTGAACTTGTTGCATAAGTTCCTCCAGTAACAATTGTAGTAGAAGCCTGCATTACATTAATTTCCTGAGCTGGAGTTGCTGCTCCTGCTGCAATATTCACATCGTCCAAGCCGACATTTCCAGTTACTTTATTCGTGTAATTGAATCGTATATATCTACTTGTTGAATTGGGAACATCTGTATATAATGTATATGTAGCCGAGGGAGGCGCTGTGTGGGAATGCAAAGTTGACCATGAGTTTCCATCTGCAGATTCTTCCACCAAAAATGTTCCTCCAGTAAATGAATTACCTGTTAAGTAATACGTCAAATTTCCAGGGGCACTTGCAAAATTGATCGTCAACATATCTCCAGTTCCATCAAATTTCAAGGCAGGAGGAGTATTTCCTGATGCAGCGTAATAACCTATAGCTGTTGTCGGAGCTGTACTCACCGCAGTCCATCCTGTGGGGAAACTTGTAGTCGTGAAACTATACGATGTTGGTAAAACAGCTTGACCAATGGCTGAAAACACAAGTAAGCCTGAAAACAATAGTGTGTAAATTAGTTTTTTCATTCTATTGATTTATACTGAAATTTAAAATTGAAGAGCTACAGAAACATTAAATCTGAATCCAGAGCCAAACATTACGGAAGCCGATTTTGCATCAAAGGTATTTCCATAGTAATTACTTGTCG
Organism: uncultured Flavobacteriales bacterium; assembly: GCA_903899795.1. Lineage (GTDB taxonomy): Bacteria > Bacteroidota > Bacteroidia > Flavobacteriales_D > Crocinitomicaceae > CAIUKX01. The sequence continues at coordinate 8,146 of CAIUKX010000037.1, read as the reverse complement.
CTTCAGCAATGTAGTAATGATTCAACATGTTCACGATTGAACCGTTGCATAGAATATTGTATTTTTTACGCTCAATTTTGTACCCCATAAAAAGGTTAACAAGACCGTAAGCTGGAATTCTCCATGCTTCTCTACCACCGTCAACACCCGTTAATGTGAACGGATTGAATTGTGAATAATAACGATCAAAATATTGGTACTGAAGTTTTATGAAACCATGTTTTATTGGCTCATACCGAATAGAAGCAGCCAAAGTACTTTGAGCAGCATCACCAACGTGGACTCCTTTCGCATTGAATGTTAGGGTATAATTCACATCTGGCAGTGTAATGGTTTTACTCGATTGCCACGTCCAATTTCCAATGGACACCATTCCGTCAGCACTCAATTTTTTACTGATTTTGTAATTGAAATCAAACTCCCCACCGTAGTGAAGTGCATCCATTCCATTGATATTGACATAGATTTGTGTCGTTGGATCTTTAGGGTCTGGTAACATTACACCATTAGGGAACGGTTTATTTTTCCAGTTTGTATAATATCCATTCACATTGAAGGCGATTTTTTTGTGGGTGAAGCTATATCCCCCTTCAATTGCTGCAATTTTTTCATTGGCAATTTCCCTGAAAAAAGTATTGGTATTATTATCGATTACATTACTAAATTGTGGAGTACGTGACAAATACCCCATATTCATGAAGACTGTTGAGTATTCTGTTAAACGGTAGCTAGCTCCGGCTTTTATTGTACCTCCAAATAAAAGTTTCCAACCTGTATTGTAATCTTTTAATCCAGGACTTTGAGCTGTATAACTTTGACCTTTGTAATTTACCGTATCGTTAATTCCGATTCTCAGAACAGTATCTCCTACAGTCAGCATTTTCTTTTGAAAATAATCTACTCCTTTGTAGGAATTCGCTACTGCCGAAACATTAAGAAATGCTGTCCAGCGATCTCCGGTATATTCAGCCTGTCCGAAAGTTCCAAGCCAATTTTCAAGAGCATCTCTATATGAATTGTAAGAATTTAAAGCCACTTTATCACCTTTCTGCAACATGACTTTATTACTGTTATTATTGGTCGTCATGTTACTCACATAGTAATCACCGCCTAACAAATCATAAATTTCCTGATAGTGGGTTCCTTTGTAATAACGGTAATCAATCCCCCCGGAAATATGCATTTTCTTGGAATGTTCGTAACTGAACTGACTCAATAAACCTGTCCAGATATGATTATTAATCGAAGAAATTAGAACCTGGCTTGATTTCAAAAGTGTAGGGCTATAAGCCAAATCTGTATTTGGTTTTTGTACTCCTCCAAATCCAGTTTTAACTTGATTCGCTTTAATAATCGCATCCCAATCCACTAAACCTTGAGGTGTAGACTGTATTGTTGAATTAGAAAGTTTAGTTCCCCCACCTCTACCTATAGACATATATGCTATAGCTGAAATCGATAACTTTTTATTTACGGTCCAAAAATCTTTTAAAGTAATTTGTGGCTTATTGAAATAATTCAAACGTTCAGTCATTACTTCCTGCTTACCATCTTTGGTTACATAACCCCAGTGTTGGTTGAACCGAACTCCTCGATCCATAATCGCATTCGAGTCGATGGGTGCACCTAATTTAGCTGCCAATTTACTATCCCAATATTGAATTGGCTGTTGGAAAGCTCTCTGTCCATGTTCTTGAGGTGCCATAAATCCAGAGAGGGACCATAAATGCTTTTTAAATTTTTTCTGTACTTTTAAATAGGTAAACAAACCTTGACTTTGTGTTCCATAAACCCATCCATCCTGCTGTTTGTAGGATGCCGAAGCTGTAATTCCAAATCCATTTTTAAGCACTCCGGAATTGTAGGAAAAAGAAGTTCTTAAGAGATTTCCTGTTCCGTATTCTTGTTTGAAGCTAAATCCCTTTTTTGATCCAAGCCCTTTGGTTACAATATTCATGGTCCCTCCAACCGAAGGAACCGCTAGTCGGGTAACTCCAAGACCACGTTGAACTTGAACACTTGAGGTAATTGCATCCAAACCAAACCAGTTGGACCAATACACCCAACCATTTTCCATATCATTTACAGGAACCCCGTCGATCAATACACCTATGTTACGCTGATCAAAACCTCTGACATTAATTCTAGAATCTCCATCTCCACCACCGGTTTGTGTAGCATATACACCAGGAGTTGAATTCAGTAACATCGGTAAATCTCTGGATCCTAATTCTTCTGCTATCTGTTGCGATGAAATTCGAGTTACTGCAATTGGTGTTTTTCGATCGGTCACAATATTAGCGGTGATTTTCACTTCTTCCAATTCCTGTCCTCCTCCTAAAACAATATCTTTTTTTACTTCAGGTTGATCAACCAACAACTGCAAAACTAGAGTATCAGCTGTTGAACTAGTAATGATCATTTCATAATTCCCAAAGGGAATATTCGAAAATTCGTATTTCCCATCTATATCTGTACGTGTCATTTTATCCGACTGAAGCACAACTTTTGCCCCAACAACCGGTTCTTTTAACACATTTTCTGTTATCACACCTTTAACAGTTGCCGTTTGAGCAAAAGCATTTATTGTCAAACAACACACCACGAAAGAAAGAAGAATTTTACGCATCTATCCTACTAAATTTGATTACCCAATCTATTAAATTGATAAAAATGAAAGCAAAAAAAAGAGGTCGAAATTAATCGACCTCCTCATTTCATAGTTATTTTATGATTACCCTTTTTGTTGTTTGAGCTCCAGAGTCCGAAGTCAATCTAACCAAATACACACCTTTATTTTCAATTGAGAATGAAAGGATCGATTTCGAGTTACCTACCATTTTTTCTACTTGCTGACCTAATGAGTTCAAAACTTCAATTGTTTGAAATTCAGAAACACCGTTTAAGTAGAATTCTCCTGTTGAAGGATTCGGATAAACCGAAACAGAAGGATTAGCTGCTATTTCTTTCACACCTTGAACTGGAGCACAATCACATGTATGCGTCCCTAATGTAAACCAATTTCCAAATACTTTAGGCGACAAGTCATTGTTTCTTATAGTATCCCCTGAAACTGGATCAATCAAGTATGTTACAGGAGGAATTGAATCGTATTCTCCAAGTGGATTAAAATGAGCAATTGCATCATCAGTAACTCCTTTTAATACATTATGTTTACGAATCAATGAATGATCTACAGTAACCAAAGCCCCAACTCCTACATAAGGAGAAACTGATGTCCAACCATTTCCAACAGAACTGTTCGGATCTTCACCAATTTTACCAAAAATATCAACAATAGATATTGTAGAATTCGAAACCAATGTTGCAGCAGAATTTCCTGTCAACGTTCCTTTCAATAACAATACACAATCGTTTCCATTCCAGTAAAAAGTACTATTTGTGTTGTAATCCGGTGAATAAAATCCATCTGCTCTCGCAATTAATGAATCCCAAACCGGTGCTGTTTGTCCCGTTCCATTCGGATCTTGCAAATCAACTACACCAACATACGTACTATAAGGTGCAATTGTACCTGATAATTGTACCGCATATTTTTCAGTTACAGCAGAAAGTGCTGAACCATTTGATGCACGTGAAACAATGTAACCACTCAAGTTAATAGGATTAGCAGTTGGGTTGTATATTTCAAGGGCTTTGTTGTTTGACCAACCTTCGACGTATTCAGAAATAAAAAGTTCCTGACAATTTTGAGCGTTTGAAAAATTGATTCCACACACTACAGCGCCTAAAAAAAGTATTGTTTTTTTCATAGTAGTTTACATTAAAAAAGAAATAATTACTTGGGGAATTTATAAAAGAAAACCTGTGTGATCACACAAATTGAACTATCGAAACAAAGATAAACTATATCAATTCTTCTGTTTTATTTTGTTACATTTTCTATGGTTTCAGTCTCTCCTAAAAAGTAGCATCAAGGATGTCATAGAAAAATACACCGCAAATATATGGCATTTTTCATTAACCATTATTATGTAATTATTAACAATTCATAAAGGTTTTACACGAACAGGACTATATTTGTTATTGATTACCTACTTTTAGGTGGTAAAACTATATCAAAATTGATTATGAAATCTTTGTTCTTCACCCTTCTTTTTCTTTTAACCTATTCTCTTACAAGCTATGCTCAATCGTCTGAAATAAATTCGAAAGGAGAAAAACTTTCTGTAGAGAAAATATGGAAAGACGGGGAATTCAGAAGTTCATCCATTGAGGGATTCAAATCCATGAAAGATGGCGAACATTTCACAAAAATCAGTGGCAGTGGAGACAACTCCTCCATCACAAAACATTCCTTTCAAGATTACAAAGGAAATGGAGAAGTTTTAGTACAATTTTCCGACCTGAAAGCAGGTGATAAAAAACTGGACATTGATGACTATGAATTCAATGACGATGAAAGCAAACTTTTATTGATGACTCAAAGAGTCTCTAAATACCGTCATAGTTATACTGCAACTTACTACTTATACGATCTAAAAACAAAAGTTTTACAATCACTCGACGATACACATCCATTACAGACATTAGCTGAATACTCTCCGGATGGAACCAAAGTATCCTTCATTTCTAAAAATGACATTTTTGTTAAGGATTTGAAATCGAATAAAATCACCAAACTAACCACCAACGGAAAAAACAACAAGGTGATTAATGGTACAACTGATTGGGTCTACGAAGAAGAATTCGGAATCACCAAAGCCTATGGCTGGTCACCAGATAGTAAAAAAATCGCCTTTCTGAAATTCAATGAAAAAAAGGTAAAAGAATTTACATTGGAATATTACAACAATTTGTATCCGGATTTATACACCTATAAATATCCAAAAGCAGGAGAAGATAACTCAAAAGTAAAAGTTTGTATTATTTCAGCTAAAGGAGGAAAAGCTGTCGCTGTTAATTTGGGAGAATATGAATACATACCTCGTTTGAAATGGTCAAATAAAGACAATACCTTAATTATTCAAACATTGAACCGTCACCAAAATCACCTGAAGTATTATCTGGTAAAAGCCACAGTGAAAAAACCTGTTGCTACAGTACTTTACGAAGAGAAATCAAAAACCTATGTTGAAATAGACGATAATCTTTTGATTCTTCAAGATGGTAATACAATTCTTCGAACCAGCGAAATGGATGGCTACAATCACATTTACAAACTGACTTTTGATGGTGTTTCTACCCAAATAACCAAAGGAAATTGGGATGTGATCGAATTCAAAGGAATTGATGAAACTTCCCAAATCATCTATTATACTGCCGCTGAAAAAAGTCCTTTATACAAAGGAGTTTATAAAATTGGACTTAACGGTGAAAATAAAACATCAATCAGCTTGGAAACAGGAACAAATAATGCGGAATTTTCAACCGGAATGAAATACTTCATCAAAACGTATTCAACTGCTAATTCTCCCAATGTTTTCTCACTTTGCAATGCAACAGGAAAAGAAATCACAATTTTAGAAGACAATAGTAAACTTCTCAAGAAAATGGGAGGATATCAACTTTCCAAAAAAGAATTCTTCACCATTAAAGGTGTTGAAAAAGAGCTCAATGCTTGGATGATTAAACCATTGAATTTTGATCCATCCAAAAAATACCCAGTTTATTTCAATGTTTATTGCGGTCCGGGGAGAAACACTGTTTTAGACGCTTTCGGTGGAAACGAATATATGTATCATCAACTTCTGGCTCAAAACGGATACATTGTTGTATCGGTTGATCCAAGAGGAACCATGTACCGTGGTGCTGACTTCAAAAAATCTACCTACCTGCAATTGGGAAAACTCGAAACAGAAGATTTAATTGCTGCAGCACAAGAACTTGGTAAACTTCCTTATATAGATGCCGCTAGAATTGGTATTCAAGGATGGAGTTACGGAGGATTTATGACTTCTCTTGCTATCACCAAAGGTGCAGATGTCTTTAAAATGGGGATTGCAGTTGCACCTGTGACCAATTGGAAATACTATGACAACATATACACTGAACGATTCATGCAAACTCCAGTAGAAAATCAAAAAGGATATGACGATAACTCGCCGATCAATTTTGTAAACCTATTAAAAGGAAAATACCTGTTGATTCACGGTTCGGCAGATGACAATGTTCATTACCAGAACACAATGGAAATGATTAACGCACTGGTAAAACAGAACAAACAGTTTGATTTATTTATTTATCCTAACAAAAATCATAGTATTACAGGTGGAAATACACGAAACCACCTCTATACCATGATGTTCGACTACACGTTAAAAAATCTTTAATCATCCGTTAATTTTGTTTTAAAATTAAATTGAATTTATGTATTTGTAAAAAAATTAAAAATAATTCAGCATACGTTTTGTAGAAAGGAATTCTTTATTAATTTAGACGACGTAATATTTTTGATAGATCAAATACGATAAATAAAACAGCATGAGCGAAATTGCTAAACTAGAACTAAACGGCCAAACCTACGAATTTCCTGTAATTGAAGGAAGCGAAAACGAAAAGGCTATTGACATCAGTTCCCTAAGAGACAAAACTGGTTACATTACGATGGACCAAGGATTTAAAAACACTGGAAGTTGTAAAAGCTCCATTACGTTTTTAGATGGTGAAATTGGTATTTTGAGATATCGAGGTTATCCAATCGAACAACTTGCAGAAAAAGCAAGCTTCCTTGAAGTAGCTTACCTACTCATTTATGGAGATCTGCCGACTAAATTGGAATTGGATAATTTTGTGAACAGTATCACAAAACACACATTGATCCATGAAGACATGAAACAGTTCTTCGAAGCTTATCCTGCAAAAGCTCATCCGATGGGAGTTTTAGCTTCGATGATTTGCTCTCTTTCTACATTTTATCCAGAATCTTTGGATCCGAACAGAAGTGCTGAAGCAAAAAATTTGACTATTCATCGTTTGTTGGGTAAATTACCGACATTGGCTGCATGGTCTCACAAAAATGCAATGCGTCATCCTTTCATGTATCCAAAAAATTCATTGGATTATTGCTCGAACTTCTTGCACATGATGTTTGCAATGCCAACTGAAGAATACCATGTTGACCCAGTAGTCTCTTCAGCGTTGAACAAATTATTAATACTTCACGCTGATCACGAACAAAATTGTTCAACTGCAACAGTAAGAGTCGTTGGATCTTCTCAATCAAATCTATATTCAACTGTGTCAGCAGGTATTTCTGCTTTATGGGGACCATTACACGGTGGAGCTAATCAAGAAGTAATAGAAATGCTCGAGCAAATCCAAAACGATGGAGGAGATGTAGATAAATGGGTATTGAAAGCTAAAGATAAAAATGATCCGTTCCGATTAATGGGATTCGGACACAGAGTTTACAAAAACTTTGACCCACGCGCAAAAATTATCAAAAAAGCATGTGATGATATTCTTACTCAATTAAATGTAAATGACCCATTATTGGCAATTGCTAAGAAACTGGAGCAAGTTGCATTGGAAGATGAGTATTTCAAATCAAGAAACTTATATCCTAATGTGGATTTCTATTCAGGGATCATCTACAAAGCATTGAATATTCCAACTGAAATGTTTACTGTGATGTTTGCTATCGGTCGTTTACCGGGATGGATTGCACAATGGAAAGAAATGACAGAAGGAAAAGAACCTATTGGTCGTCCAAGACAGGTATACACAGGAGCTGTTGAACGTGACTATGTAGATCTTTCTAAAAGATAAACTATAGGGACAGGTCGTGACCTATCTCACATTATAAAAACAAAAAAACGATCTCAAATTTGGGATCGTTTTTTTTTATTCTTTTATAAAATATTGATTTTATGAAAACTAGATAATCTCGATTATTCCCTACACTTTACTCTGAAACTTCTTCGTTTTCCTCATTTTGCATGTACTTCCCTTTTTTCGATCCCTCATAGATAGTATACTTCTGAAAACGACATTCCAAATCTCCGTTAAACAATTTAATTTTTCTTTCCGGGCGTAATCCAACCGATTTCAAACCTTCGGCACTTGCAGAAATAATCCAGCAAATATAGCCCTGCATCTTGGTCTTCATCCAATTTCCGATTCCCTCGTACATTTCTTCGATGTTATCTCCCATTCTCTCACCATAAGGCGGATTGGTAACCAT
>CAIUKX010000036.1 GCA_903899795.1 uncultured Flavobacteriales bacterium | reverse complement strand
GTTAATATTTGCTGCTTTTCGTCTTATAGGTAATGGAATCTCCTCGAACACAACAACCAACCATAGCCAGAATCAAAATTCAGATTCAAAGCTACTCTGGGAACCAGAAACAAAACCAGCACCAAGCATTTTTATAAATACGACTCCTGTCCCAACGTCTACCAGCAAACCAGAGAATGGCTTTGTAAATAAGTTTACAAACAACGAACCCGTTACCCAGGATAATGGTAATGCCAGCCAAGGAAGATAATATCCATTCTGATGCGGAGACAAAATATCACCGTTCAAGTGCAGAATTACATTATTATCCAGCAACACAGTTACTATCATTCGATTAAATAGTCTTGCGTTAGCTGGATATCAGTCTACATCTGAAACGAAGTATTGAAGACAGGTTGAGAAGGTATACCCATGTTTTTTTTGTTTTCACAATAAACAATTACCACTACTGCTAATAATGAGGAACATATCATAATGTAAAACAAGCCACTAATAATATTTGACATCTAATAAAATCTCTTACACGAATGTGAAACTTCATTTTGGATCAATTTCTTAGGATAAATCCTAAATAATTGATAGTTCAATGGATTTGAGCCTTTTTTCTTTCTATAGCCGTAAAGTAAAATTTGAATTGCACCAAAGTACACGATATAGATACCTACTGCACCTATTAATAACTTATTCATCATATTCCAATTACATAGTAGCTTTATTTTTCAAAAGGTAAACACAAGAATGCTATTATTTTTTGCAGAGTGTTTACATTTGATCAAACTGGCGAACTATACCCAATAGATTTAATCAATGCATAAAGAACAAATTGAAAAAATCAGGCTGGGTAATCTCGAAGAACTGGATAAGATCTATTTGGAAGTCAAGCCTAAATTCTTTTCTTTCGCCAGTAATACTTTCTCAGAGATAACAACCGAAGAAATTGAGGATGTTTATCAAGATACCATTATTGATTTCTACAACAATATTAAACGGGGGCTATTAACGGCTATAACATCATCTCTTTCTGCCTATATCATTCAGATAGGCAAGATGAAACTGATAAAACTTTCAGATAAAAAAAGGATAGAACAGACAACGAACATCAATAGCATTGATGACTTAATTGCGTCTCAGGAATATGACCACAGAATAGATGACATAGTAAAGTTTATATTTGCTAACACTTCTGAATCCTGTAAACAAATTTTGAATTTGTTTTACTTCAACAAGAAGTCAATGGAGGAAATTGCTTCCGAATTAGGATACAAGAATGCTGATACGGTAAAGTCGAAAAAGAATAGGTGTATTTCCAAAATTAGTGAACAGGTTACAAAAATGCATTTTGGTGATGAGTAGGGAAAAATACATATTGACTGAACAAGATGTAGATAAATTCGATGAGTTGTTCTCTAAGGATTTGTCGAACGAGGACTATGCCAAATTGCAATTACTTATGGATACCGATGAAGTGTTTAAATATAAACTTATTCTTTACCGTAAGCTCACTCAGGAAATTAGCCAGGAAGCTGAAAGCAATGAGAAACTCAAAAGTCGGTTTAAGAAGATAGATATCAAGGCAAAAAACAAACATAAGTTAGCTTGGTTGAGATTGGCAATTGCTGCTTGTCTGGCGATTATTGTAGGTTTCGGATATCGATACATATATAACACAAAGGGCAAGAGTGAAATAGTATATGAAGCATATAAAAACTCAGAGCCAGGATTGCCCATAAGAATGGCAAATAACAATGTCACACTATTTGATAGTGCAATGATCGCATTCAAGAAAGATGATTTTGGCGCAGCAATATCACTCCTGAATAGATCGGAGGTGAGCGATACCACCATTTATTTCATTGGTGTATGTCATGAGATGAGTGGTGCTGACAATGATGCTATAATAGCTTATCAAACTACCGTGCGTAGTCATTCAATGTATATTGCCAACAAAGCTAAATATAGGCTGATGCTGGTATTTATGAAACGTGATGATATCCGATATAAAAAACTGTTAGAAGAAATTTCTAAGGATAATAACAGCCCTTATCAGTCATCGGCAATAAAGATAAGGTCAATGCTGGGTGAAAGTTAAGTCCATTCCTATTTGGTGCCAATTTGCCCAAAACATAGGATTTGCCCACTCTGCATAAAGTGCATTATTTTTTACGGAAAGTTCGGATCTATGCATTGATTCACTTACGGTTTCTCCTGCCATCAGGTGGCGGTAAAATTCTTTAAAGTAATACACCGATGATGCGTTGTCTGCATCCCAGTATGAACTGATAACAGCATCTGTACCATCATACAAAAACTTACGATTCAGAGATAAATACCCAGAAGCAATCATCTTGCCAGATGCAGACCTGCAACCTTGTAGTATTGCTAATCGAGGGGACATGTTATCAGATTCAATGCTTATAGTATCTGTTTTTAATGCGAACTTCACAGCATGTTTATCTGGTGATGTGTGAGCAACAACGTGCAGAATACAGTAGTCTTCCGCCCATTTTTGATTTATGTCTGCATGATATTCATTTTTAAGGAAGTCTATCAACTCTATGTTTTTGGGTAACATCGCATTGTCCCGTTCAGAATATAATACATTAATGTTGGGGCTTTGGACTGTTTTCTGTTCTTTTAGGGCTGTATAAATGTTGGGGATGTATCGTATAACTTTCGTATTTCCCAGATAGCTAATTTCATTCCATTTGCGGCTGCCTTTTGAAATTGTTGGAAGTGCGGAAAAAGGCACATCTTCAAGACGCTGCTCTGTAGATATAATCAGATTATGTTGTGGACAATTATCTAACATTAGTTCCTTGCATAACTCGCTTCCTATTGCCTCGTAGGTGTTCACACTGTCGCCTTCCATCAATCTGCTAAGTCTTTCAGGTATCAAATAAAATAGATAATTTGTTACCCAGTCACTGTATTGTTTGTGCCATGCGTGTATACCAGAACTATCGACCTTTATTATTTGCAGGTGGCAACCAATCAGTGAATAGTCGAAAAAAGCAGCATCATTTTTTTTACAATAATAGCGAAGTGAGCTAAGTTGATTACTATCTATTGCTGGTCTGTTTACTGATGCCAAGATTGGTTGAAAACTATTATTCAAAATTTTCAAAACACTGTCACTTTTGCGCAGCATATAGCTATCGTTTTTTATTCCAGCTAAAATGTGCATTTCGTGTAACAATTTCCATGATCTGGTAGCAATTGGAGCGTCACTGCCGTAAATTTGCTTTACTATTGGCAAAATATCAATGCTATTGTTTTTAGATAATGACGACCATTGAAGCAATTTTAAACTTGGAACAGTCGTGTCAATATGACTTGGACGATAATAATGGTAACACAAGTTTCTAAAACTACTTTGCCCTAAATTGTAAATTTGTATCTCATTTCCATTTGTTGAGCTCATAGCTCCAATTGTCTGCTGATTGATCAGTTTAAATATTTGGTACTGTGATTTTGTAAGTCGACTTATGCAATCATTATTCTTATCACATTTTAAACTAAGAGTAAATGATTCGGATGCAGCACTGAATAAGATGGGATGCAATGTGACAATGTAATCGCTATCTTCCGCAACAAATAATTTGTTCATAGCATCGACCAATAGTTTGTTGCTATTCTCTTCGTCAAGAATCGCAGTCGTAATTTCGTTTGAAATTAGTCTTAATGAATTTGAACCTAATTGTTGATTGACCTCATCATGTTCTTGGTTATAGTAATACAATGCCTTATTGAATAACCTTTTTTTAATAGCTCCTTTATCTTTAGAAAGTCTATACAAATCATTATAGGAATTTGCCATCCTCCTGTAAACCCTTATTAAATCAATATTCTTAATATTGTATTTATTTAGGGTGTCGAGTGCTGAGTTGTAAGTCTGGATTGCTAATTGTAAGTCCCTTGAATTATGATAGTGGTAGCCTTTAAGGCATAGATACTCAGCCTCATTTTCTTTGGAATAATTTTTAATAAGGCATTCACGCAAGCTATCTAATAGTGGTCTGGAGTATAAAGTGTCCATGGAATTAAGAGCTGCCGTTAATCTACTCGCAGTCTTATCAAATTGCAAATGCTCTGATTTGATACTATTGATCAGTGCCAACCCTTCCTCATAATCACCATAATCGAGACATATTTTACCGTAATACAGCTTTTTCTCATCGCTGTTATCCAACTTAAGTGAATCTGCCATTAGCCTTAATCCGATTTCACGGAACCCTGAAGTTATTAGTTCTGTTACCGTGTAATGTGCCTTCACAGAATCAATCATTGTGTTTACCTCATGATCAACCTGACCCAACAGTTCACGGTAAGGGCTATTTTCTTGCTTTTTTGGATTTGTGCAGGAAACTATTAACAGTATCAATAAAACATAGACTGATAGCCTTGTATTCATTCGTCAAAATTAGAAAACGTCTGAAAGAAAAAATAATAAGTTTTGGTGTTTACTTTTTGAAGAATTGTGGAACTACTTCAGTGTAACCTTTGGATAACTACTCTCACTATGAATGACAAAGTATAAGTAGCTTAGGTAAGAAAATAGGTATAAAAATACAATAGTTTTAATTTATATAATCGATATGAATAGTAATAATAAAAGAGTTATAATTCTGTGTATTTGCGTATTTAATATATTTATTTTAAATTCCTGTGACAATTCACCAAAAAGTAATAATAGCGAGCAACTAAATAAGGATTCATTAAATACCAATGTATCAATCCCAATTCGTCAAAAAACATTGGTACCCTACCTAAAGAAGAACGGAAAATATATTTTGGTTGATTCAGCCGACTTAAAACCAATTAATTTAAATGAGTATGATGTTATTTCACCATTTTCCGAGGGTTTAGCTCGAATGTCTCGAAATGGGAAAAAGGGTTATGTGATGGACAATGGAATTGAAGACACCCTGTTGAACAAAAAACTAAACTACGCTGGTATGGGAGATTTTCATTGCGGTCTTGCTATGGTTATTTCTCCCAACAAAAAAGTAGGCTATATTGATAAGAGTGGAAAGGAAGTATTCGCATGCAAATATGATTTTATACAGGAGTCCATTTATTGCGATAGGAACCCAGGCGCAAATTCCTCATCGGTTGCATCTACAGAACCTATTCAATTTAGTTCCTTTGGCGATTTTAAAGATGGTGTAGCAATTGTTGAGGTTGATTCACCAAAGAAAAAATTTGGATTAATTAGTGCAAGCGGTAAAGAGTTAACACCGATAAAGTATAAAACAATAAAAGATTTTCACGATGGCATTGCAGTTGTATCTGTATATGGTGAAAATGAAAATCGTGAATTCCGAGATGGGGCTTTTTATGGATACATTAACAAAATGGGGCATGAACTTACTTCGATAAAATACACAAAAGCTGAATGCTTCTATGGCAATTATGGTTATTTGGAAGACAAGCAAAGTGGTTATTTATATTGCAAAGATGGTAGAACTTTGAAATTAGAACCAGGCGTAGGAAAATTATCAGATGGTAGTGGTAGGACTTTTACATTTGCCCAAGGCGCAACAGGAGATAACTTTACTGATGAGATTAATGGGGTTACATGGATACACAATTATGTAAGAGTATCTGACGGTCTTTTAAGAGTTCAATATGGTGACTGTAAATGTATAGATATAGTAAGTTTCACTTGTGCAAATCAACTTTGCTCTAATTTGAAAAATAAAAATATTTTCATTTGCTCTGATTTTATTGAAGGTATCGCAAGTGCATTATTGGGCGGGTCGGCTGTAGTAAGCGGTACTTATCTTAAAGGTTATATCGACAAGACTGGTAATTGGCAAATAAAGCCCTCTTTCTTGTCAGCTTGTCACTTTTCTCAAGGACGTGCAGCAATATCTAAGCCTGGTAGTAAGCTTGGATATATTGATTCGAAGGGTAATGAAATAACGCCACTGAAATATGACGATGCTTCCGATTTCAGAAACGGAGTTGCTATAGTGAAAATCAATAATTCATTCTGCCTAATTGATAGGACGGGTAAAGAAGTGTCACCAATGTACGATGAAGTTTTAAGTAGATCGGAGGGGAAAATTGTAGTTAGAAGAGGTGATAGCTATGGGTATTTTGACACGAGTGGCATGGAGCTTATAGCACCTAAATATCAACGTGTTTCTTTTTTTCTTAATGGTCTTGCGGTCGTTTTTAAAGATCAGTTACATACATTTTATGTTGACTTAAAGGGACGAGAATATATAGAACAATAAGGGTCTAAAAATCACAAAGTAGAAACAAATAAAATTGGAAATTAAATAACTTAAATAAATATGAGGGCATCATTAAACATTGGTAGCTGCATAGCTGTTATTCCCAGCCATATTTACTATTTCGTGCAATGGTACTAACTGAAGTGAAAATATTTTAACTATACGGAGAGGATGAAAAACGCAAGAGTGTTCCTATTATTGTTATTGCAAATTTGCATACTCGTTGTCCAGGGTTGTAAAAAAAATAGTGACACAAATATAATTGAAAAAGAATTTTCTGTCGATAATATCCATTTTGTTGGAAGTCGTACATTGGATAAACTGTGCAATGTTTATACAAAGGAAATTGTAAACGGGATGTTTTCAAATGATACAGTGCGACATTATCAGTTAAGCACTTGGACAACTATTGAATATTGGGATGGTGATGGAGGATATTTCCTTTTTAAGAATTACAATTTAGCTGACAATAACGGGCTCAGGGTCGCAAGTAACCAAATTTCAACCGTAAATGATAACTATCTGAAATCTACGGATGATAAAAAAAAGGAAAATATAAAGGAAAAATTTAACAGAGATCATTTTGACGTATTAACAGCAAATGAACAAGTAATTTGGGACTACGTCCAAGGTGATTGGCATGGTTGGGATCACCCGTTACATGGCTATGATGTATATTATAAACTCCATATTTCTGGTCGTCATCTTGAAGTTAAATCTTACGCATATATAGACGGGCAGTCAGACAGATACAGCAACTGGGATAATGCACCGTTTACCAGCTTACTAAATTGCAATTTTAGCGGTGCGATTGAAAGGCAGACAACACCTACTATACTTGAAATTTCGTCAACAAGTGAGGTTAAGCAAGAGGAAGGCAGAGCCTATTTATTACTTAGTAGTGAATGCCAAGGCGAACTCAAGTTATATTTAGGAAATCCTGCCCAAACATACAAGGACGCTAAAAAGGATTTAGATGTGTCGCTGAAAGCTCAAACAGTTGGCTGGAATGCATCCTTTACTCGAGGAGCTAACTTTTCAAATTGATGATATGCGTATTAGACTGCACAGACTTATTTTCTCAATATCATCGATAGCCTTTTTGATAATCGGTTTTATTCTTTATATACTTTTTAGGAACGAAAGTTTAATAATGTTCAGTTGGTTAAAAGCATTAGGATTGTATGATAGTATCCATCATTTCCGTAATTCAATAACTTATTCTTTACCTTCTTGGATTTATGGTTCCTTACCTTATGCACTTTGGGATTTGTCTTTGGGTCTAATACTTATCGCAATATGGGCAAAACGAATGAGTTTTTACATAAAGATATTTATAGCTCTGTTAGTGTTTTTGTTAGGACCAGTCATAGAACTTTTTCAACTAACAAATATAATCAGAGGCACATTCGATATTGTTGATTTAACCTGTCTCGTCCTGGCAAATATTGCTATTATTTTATTATTAAAAATCAAATTTACTTTTAAAACTGTTTAAGACATGAAAAGAAACATTTACGCTGAGTACTTTTTTACAGGAATAGTCCTAGCATTTTTTTTGATTATCGCTTATTCAAGTGATGAAAGTAAGAGCAATAACAGCGGAGAACGAAAATTCGGTGTTGACGAACCAAAAGAAACTACATCACCAGCTAACGACATAAATAACTATGATTCTAAACAAATTAATAACGTAAATGCGAATTCAAATGGGAATATCTCTACGGAGATTTCACAGCAAGAAATAGAAAAAAATAATATAAATTATAGACTAAGTGAAATTGATGATGCTCGAAAATCAACAGGCGATTTCGAAGATAACGCAAAAATGAAAATACAAAGAGAGGAGGGTGGAAATGAAAAAGCCGTTAGTGGAATTTTATCTGTAGAAAGACTTACTTTATCTATGTACCAAGGTCAAGAGTCAAAACTTGATCAATTATATAATGAATTTGGCAGTAAATTTTCTTCGGAGCAAAAAAGTAAATTTTCTTCTATTCAGAGTGATATATCATTCGCAAAAAATTTATTGACCGAAAAAATTCAATTAGATGAAAGCACCCTGGATTTTATGATCAAAACAAATGATTAGTCAAAATAAAAATTATCGAGACATTATACCGAGATTTATCTGGAACGTGCAATCGCCCCAAAATCAGGCATTCTCTCATATGGATTGGGGTAATAAACCCAATCCTTTTCATACCCCTCAACATGTTCATCATTGTCGAGGGTGTTTTTTATCAGCATCAGCTTTGCAACCAGGTTTTTTATCTGTTCACCCGAAACAATAATGGTCTTCTTTCTTGCTTTTGTGGATTTGTGTAGAACGCAATCGTAAATATGTATATTGATTGACCGTTCATTCAGTTGTTACACAATATCACCAACATCACCAACATCATGCAGAATTGCATTGTTATCCTGCAACACGGTCAAGATCATTCGATTTAGCTGGTCTTGCGTTAGCTGAATTATTTTTTTTCTCTTGGATGTTGGTATAGAAGGCACAGTTACAGGAACGTCCTCTCCATGATTCCTATCAGCCATCATTTTTATAAGCTGCTCCTTGGACATTCTTTTTGCAGTAGCTTCTTCTTTCTGTTCCAACTCCTGCATCATAAGGGTATAGAGCTTGTGCTCGAAGATCTTCTGCATCTGGGCTTCTGTTACCAAGAGCCTCTTCTTCTTATTATTTCCCTGGGTCAAGGTATCGTGTACCAATAAT
>CAIUKX010000035.1 GCA_903899795.1 uncultured Flavobacteriales bacterium | reverse complement strand
TCCTTGCGTTGCGTTGACTTCTACTTTTTGACTTTCGATTTTCATATTGAAAATTTAAACATTCCAAGTTTCAGGACTTTTCTTCCAATCTTTCAATGAAGCGATATCACTTTCATGGATATATTCCTGTTCAAGTGCTTGTTTGATTAATACGTCATAACTTGTCAAAGTCAAGAACGGACAACCAATTTTTTTAAATGATTTTTCAGCAACACTGAATCCGTAAGTAAATACAGCGATAAGACCTTTTACCTCCAAGCCAGCTTCTTTCAACGCATCGATCGCTTTTAAACTGCTTCCACCTGTAGAAATTAAATCTTCAATCAGAACTACTTTTTGTCCTTTTTCGAAATATCCCTCCACTTGGTTACCCATTCCGTGACCCTTTGGAGCACTTCTTACATAGATAAAAGGCACGCCTAATTCTTGTGCAACCAAAGCACCTTGCGGGATTCCACCGGTAGCAATTCCTGCAATAACATCAGGTTTTCCAAATTGTTCACGAATCGCTTCAGCATATGCTTGACGAATAAATGTACGAATCGCTGGAAAAGAAAGGCTGATTCGTGTGTCGCAATAAATAGGGGACTTCCAACCAGAAGCCCAAGTATACGGGTTGTTAGGTGCTAACTTGACAGCTTTTATTTGTAATAAAAATTCTGCTACCTTTAACGCTTTTTCCTTATTCAAAATCATACGGCAAATGTACAAAGTTTTTATTGAAAATATACCCTTTCATGTAATAGATGCGAAAGATTTCATTCCAAAAGATGCAATAGTGATCTATCTAGATCAATTGGAAAGTCTTAAAAAACCTTTATTTTCATTGCTTTACAGTCCGACTTTTTTGTTGCCTATTTATCTAGTTTCATCATCTCCAAAAGAAACTTTTTTCAAACTTTTTGAAGGATATGATTTTGTTGAAGCAGCAGGAGGAATTGTTAAGCGAAAAGATACCTTTTTATTTATCAAGCGTAATGGTTTTTGGGATATTCCAAAAGGAAAGCTGGATGAAAATGAACTTCCACATATAGCAGCTGTTCGTGAGATAGAAGAAGAATGTGGCATTCTGAATCCCAAAATTGAAAATGAATTGGGAGTGACTTATCATACTTATACATTCAAAGGTAGACCAACATTGAAAAAAACATATTGGTACGGGTTGACTTATGATGGATCGAAAAATTTACAGGGGCAGTTGGAAGAAGGAATTACAAAGGTGAAATGGTTCAAAAAAGAAGAGTTGGGAAAAATCCGTAAAAATACGTTTGCCTCAATTCTTGAAGTAATGAATTTGTACTTTGATGAGAAGGAAGAAACAGAAAAAAAGGAATTGAGACGGCTAAAAGGGAATAGATAGGGATTGATTTTTGATACATTGATTACTTACAGATTGAAAAATTTTGTTAACAATCATCTGAAAAATTAAATATTTGTCGTATTCTTGCCAAAAAAAAACAAACCATGAAAATATTTTTGTTAACGATAGCCATGTTCTCATTCACAGCAATGGTGAACGCTCAAGACACTAAAGCGAAAAAAGAGGAGAAAAAAGAAACTGCTCCGAAAAAAGCAACAGAGGAAAAAAAGAAAAAAGGACCAATTACTTTCACAGCTACTGAAATCAATAGAGCTGAAATTCCTTACGATTCAAAAGAATTATTCATTTTTGAATTCAAAAATACAGGTAAAACTCCTTTGTTGATCCAAAATGTTCAGACAAGTTGTGGTTGTACAACTGCAGAGAAACCTTCTGAACCGGTTCAACCAGGAAAAAAATCAAAAATTTCGGTAAAATACGATACGAAACGTGTAGGTGATCTTCACAAAACAATTACTGTGACAACAAATGTTCAAACAGAACCGATCGTATTGACAATCAAAGGAAAGGTATTGCCTCCTCCTCCAGCACCGGCAAATAATGAAACAACACCTGCTCCTGCGAAAAATTAATTTTACAGGACTAAATATATTGAAAGGGAGGCATTTGTCTCCCTTTTTTAGTTTAGAGGTCTGAGGTACGGTTGTTAAAGTTTAGTGAATAGATTGTTAAAGATCTTTTCTGGCAAAGGAATTGTTGTAGTCTTGTATAAAAAATATACACAATGAAGACAGTCTTATATACGGTAGCATTTTTTTGTCTGACAGCAAATTTAAAAGCTCAAACTACAAAACCGGAACATGTTGCAGCCGGAACAGAAAAAAAACATGAAGTGAAGGAAGCCTTAGCTTTCAAATCCAAACAGATTGATAAAGGGGACATTAAATTTGGAGCGGAAGAAGTTTTTGAATTCGAATTCAAAAACAGCACAAAAGAAATGGTAGTAATAGACAGAGTTCAACCTGGTTGTGGTTGCACACATGCCCAAGATCATTCGAAAGATCCAATCAGTCCAGGTGGTAAATCAAGTTTGAAATTTACGTACGATACCAAAAGAGTAGGTGATTTTGCAAAAACAATCACGGTATATACGAGTATTGGTGAACCGATTATTTTGACAATCAAAGGGAAGGTGTTACCGAATCCAAATCCAGAACCAACATCGGCTCATTAAGAAAAAATAGCTATAAAAAGATCGATTAAATGAAATGGTTGGGTTTTTACTCAACCATTTTTTTGTAAAAACTGACTAGCTAAATGAAAGTACTTATGAAATATTATCTACTACTAACTCCAATTGTTTTTTTGTCATTCTCATCCAAAAATAGAATGTTTCAAGAAGAAAAAGCAAGTATTAAATTTGAAACACTCCTTATTGAACGAAAAGACATTAAATACGGAACTGACAATTTGTTTATCTTCAAATTTAAAAATACGGGAAAGGTTCCGTTGATTATTCGTGTTCAAACGAGTTGTGGTTGTGTTAAAGCTTCTGGTCCAAAAGATCCAATACCTCCAAAGGGTAAGTCTGAGATTGAAGTGATGTATGATACAAAAAGGGTTGGGATGTTTACAAAATCAATTACAGTTTATCCAAGTATTGGTGAACCGATTATTTTAACGATCAAAGGAAATGTTTTATCTGCCCCAGTTGAATCAGACGGTGAAATCAAAAAGAATTAATTGCCCGAATTCCCATCTAACCATTTTTTGAAATCATTCACACGGTCTCGACTTACAATTACTGCTTCTTCATCCAATTGAGAGGAATTGATTTTTAACCGGCTGTTGAAATAGATACTTACTTTCTCAATAACGTTCAGGCAAATAAGAACTTTTCGGTTGATACGAAAAAACAGGGTTGGATCAACCATGTTTTCCAATTGATCCAAAGTATAGTCAATCGGATAACGTTTACTCGTATTTGTTACCAATAAGACTATTCCATCTTCTGCGATGAAATGAATAATTTCTTCCGTTTTCACTGAAATAATGCTTTCACCGATCTTGACCAAGAATCGATTTTTGAATTGAGGATTCAAATGCTGGTAGGATTGTGAAAGTTTGTCGATCGCCAGCGTTTGTTTAGTATTTAGTTTTTTGAATTTCTCAATGGCTTGTTTCAATTCGTCAAGACCTATGGGTTTCAAAAGGTAATCGACACTGTTTAATTTGAAAGCTTTAATCGCATAATCGTCATAGGCGGTTGTGAAAATGACAGGTGTGTCAATATTGACTTTGGTGAAAATATCGAAGCTTAATCCGTCTGCCAAATGAATATCTACAAACAAAATATCAGCATCTACTCCAAGAGAAAACGCTTCAACGCATTGTTTCACGGATTCTAAAACTTTTACAACCTCAATCCCCGGATCGATTCGTTTCAGGAGATTCGTTAGATAATCTGCTGACAACTTTTCATCTTCTATGATAATGGCTTTCATAGTGCTTTTAGAATAGGAAGTTTGACACAAAATTGTTGTTGATCCTCGGAGATCACGACTTTGTTATCGGTGAAATAAGAGTAACGGTCTTTGATATTTTGAAGTCCTGTTTTGGAGCTTGGTTCGTGGTTTGTTCGAAGTTGTATTGCATTACAGATTTCGAGGTAATTTCCATTGGTTCGAATGGAAATGGTAAGAGGTAATTGAGAAGAAATCTCATTGTGTTTGATTGCATTTTCAACCAAAATCTGTAAGGACATAGGAGGGAT
>CAIUKX010000034.1 GCA_903899795.1 uncultured Flavobacteriales bacterium | reverse complement strand
TCCCAAGGTGCAAGATCTTTTGCTGCTTTATGCTTCGCTTCAGGGATTCTGCCCTTAATTGGGTGAGACACTCTGATATTCGCCTTCAAAATTTTCTCATTACTAAAGTTGCGGTGAACCTGTTCCCAAGTAGCTTCGATAAACTCTGAATGGCTTATTAGTGGCTCATTTGATGTAGTCCAAACAGGTATAATGTGTTCGTCCTTTATCTCCTGTATTGTCATTTGTAAAGTGTTCGCTTCTATAAAAGCCTGCGAGCTTGAGGATATTCCTACCCCATTAGGGGACAGTGCAGGAAGTTGCTCCAGCACTGTCTTGTTGTTGTTAATGATGAACTCCATTGCTTGATAATTGATTTTTCGTGATTAAAAGTTGGTTTCTTTTTGCAATAAAACGTTCTTTGAACTGCTCCTGCCTTGAAGGATTTTCGTTATACATCTTGATAAGTTCTTCTTCTGTTTTACAGAAATCAATGCGCTTCAAAAAGTTTACCGATGTCTCCTGATATTGAAATTCTGATGTCGGTTCTTGATCAATATTTTTTATCACGATTGCTTCTTCTTTTTTTCTCAGGTTTATCTCCTTTGTTACACCAAGCCCCTATAATAGCACCAATTTCAGGAGTTAATATAACTTCTGGTTTGTTCCTGAAGATTCCCGTTCTATCTTTACTAATAGTTGCAGAATGCCTTTGATTGAGCTCCATAACGGTTGTAAACTCGTATTCTACATCTTCGCGTTGTACAGCCTTTAAACCGACTTTCTCAGGAACTTGCTTACCATTCTTTTCAGTCATTACGTAATCTGTCTTTGATCTCATTGTTGCAATGATGTGCAAGTCTGTTTGAAGAATAGATTGTAAGAATGCGTTATGCCTTGGAGTTGTCTTCGCCCACGCCGTAAAAGAGTTTCCTGGAATATTACTATGGATATCCAAGATACCACCTTGACCTGACCATTCAGCGGAAATAGAATCTAAAATCAGACACTCTATACCTTTTTCTTTCGCCTGTTTTATGATTTCAATATAAGCTTCAGGTGAGTATGGAGGAATCATACCATGAACAAAATAGTTCCCAAGATCACTGTAGAGGTGAGCTGAACCATTTTCAGTATCAATAACTCCAATCTTGCTCCAATCGTTTGTAATACCATAGGCGATTAGTAATGAAGAATACGTTTTGCCTGAACCGGAAGGTCCTTGTAAGGCCATTTTAATTTTACAGCGGTTTCTTGCCGCTGGTACAAATGATGTTTTCATGATAATGTGTTTTTAAGTTATACATATTTATTATTCAAAAGGGGTTATAAGGAATCGGTAACACAGGAATATACGGTTGTAACTTTCCTATGTTTAAACGTGTAATAGTTAATCTCAAATACCATTATCACTAAATGAGTAATAACCTGAAGCGGTAAGAATGATGTGGTCAAGTATTTCTATGTCAAGTAATCTCCCTGCATCCTTAAACTGTTTAGTGATATTAATATCCTGTTGGGAAGGTTTAAGGTTTCCTGAAGGATGATTATGCACAAGCACCATGGCTGAAGCAAGGCTCTTTAGTGCAATAGCATATGCAATCCTGATATCAACGACTGTTCCGCAGATACCACCTTCACTGAGTTTGTTATACCCTATAACCTGATTATTACGATTAAGTAGTATTATAAAGAAGTATTCTTTAAGATCGATTTGACAGGCACAAATCTTAAAGATTTCTCTGGCAATTTCTTGGGCGTAAATGGAGGTGTTAATCGGTTTTTCATATAAACCCTGCCTTGTGTATTGAACCGTTATTTCTTGTAAGTATTGTATTGGGTCAGGAATCGGAATTCCTAAATCGTCAATAAGGCCAATCTTTGTGGAGTTAAAAAAATATGCTAGATGGTTGTTGTCAGGTGCTTCATTATCGCTATTTCTTCCTGGGGTTGCAGTTAAT
>CAIUKX010000033.1 GCA_903899795.1 uncultured Flavobacteriales bacterium | reverse complement strand
GTCTTTGTATGGATTATTCTTATGAGAGTGATATTGATTATCTACTGTCATAAGATCTTTAGAGTATACTGTCTTTACCTGTGTAGTATTTGTATTAGTGTTATCAAAACATGGATGGAGGAATGGACATTGAGGTCCGTCTCTGCAATTTCTTGCATGTTTGCAACCAATTAAGATGGCTGGTGTCCCCTTGTTTAAGAGTGGATTCGTTATCCATTTGGGCTGAACATTTTCATTAATGTTTTCTTTAGGTTTTACTGGTAGGTCTATAATATATTGGATATATTCATCTGGGAACATTTCCCATTGCCATGGATGGAGTGCTATACATGCTTTAGTCGAGGTTATTGATCTCGTACCCTTGCATTTTATGCCATGTAGACATCTTACACGGTTCATATATCCTTTAACGTATTTTGGGTTTGGATGTTCCAACCATAGAGCACCTAATTGATTCGATGGTGTTGTCAATTCTTTAATCTTTCTTACGTTATGTTTATATTCGTAGGTATTGAACTGTTCTCGTCCTGTGGAGGACATTTTCTTATCCATATTATCGGTAGTACCCATCAGTTTAATTAGTTCTTCGTATTCTTTTTCTTCTGTGGTCATGTGTTCTCGCCCTGCAGGAGCTTCATATTCCTCTGGAGGTGGTTGATTCTTATTGTTACGTTTAGTATATCTTCGTGCTGCTACCGCACGTTTATGAGCTTGCAGAATCCAGAGAGAGCTCGGATTCATCTTTAGTTGCCATCTAATCCCATTCATGATATGTATCATGTATTCTTCTTGGCCTATATCTAAGAGAAATGTCTGAATTTCATCTTTGAGGTTTATTACAGCTTGAGTAATAGCTGCATGTGTCAATACGTAAAGACTCAAGAAACAACATAACTTTAGTATCTTTTGATGGGCTGTAGTAAATGGTGCTTCACGTAACTGTGATTCCATCCAGGGTGCTAGTATATTGAGATTATCCTTGAAGTTCATGTTGAGAGAGTTTATGTACTCATTGTATTTGTCGATTTAGCAAGAGATTTGGTACTAGCCGGTGTGATTTGGAATTGTTATGGGAAGTTTGAATTCGGTTCGTATGACCATGCCTACCGAATGCTGCGTTTGCCAGTAGTTTTTGTAGGTGCAGCTATCGGACAAGTATTATTTCGTAAAAGTTCGGTTTTGTACAATGAGAATAAACCTATTTTTCCAATAGTTTCGAAGGTGATTTTTCTATTGGTAGCATTGAGCATTATTCCTTTTATCATTATCGGTTATTTCGGTCCCGAATTATTTTCGTTTATTTTTGGAGAAAGATGGGAACAGTCCGGATTAATGGCGGCCATTATGATTCCTTGGTTAATGTTGAATTTTATTGCTTCACCACTGTCTTTCTTACCGATATTGCTTGGCAAACAAAAAGCTTTCTTTTGGGTCAATTTAGTGGGGACTTCCAGTATGTTTTTGATCGTATCGATTCCTTATTGGGGATATTTTCAGTTGAATTTTTTCGATATGCTGAAACTTTTGAGTGTTTCGCAGACCATAGTTTTAAGCTATAATTTGATTTGGTTGTTGTGGTTGGCGAGGAAGGCCGATAAAAAGAGAGGATTTATCACATTTTCGAAAGAATAAAATAGCTAATTTAAGGGTTTCGTATTCAAAATCTAAAATACAGAGTTGATGTCATTGAAGAAAAATAAACAATTGATTCGTTCCGATTTTTCGAAAAATGTACTGACGTTAATTTCAGGAACAACAATTGCTCAATTGATTTCAATAGGAATTACTCCGATATTATCTCGAATCTATTCAACGGATGATTTTGGTGTATTTGCGGCTTACACTGCTATAGGTGGATTGATGACTTTAGTTGTCGGCGCAAGATATGAGGGCGCAATTCTACTTCCCAAGAAAGATGAAGATGCGGCAAATCTTTTGGTCTTGACTTTATTTCTTAATTTTATTATTTCAGGATTATTTTTTTTCGGAATCGTCTGTTATGATTTTTTTGTTCCTAAGGGAGGTGGAAATTCGATGTTGTATCAATGGTTGTATGTTTTACCTGTATTTACTTTTTTTTCTGGCGTTGCTCAGTCGCTCAATAATTGGTTCAATCGCAAAAAAAAGTATCAAAAAATTGTTTATTACCGTGTTACGAATGCTGTAACCAATAGCGGTGGAGCATTGTTTTTTGGCTATATCCATTTTCCATTGAATGGGTTGATTATTTCGATAATATCTTCCAGTATAGTTTCGATTTCAGTTTTTTTTATTGAAATAAAATCTGATTTTCAACAGTTTAAAAATTCGATAAACAAAGAAAGAATGAAATCTTTGGCGAAAGAATACAAACGATTTCCGTTGACCAATTCTGTTCAATCCATATCTGATGCTCTTCAAATATATGGAATTGTGTATTTCATTGATAAATTTTTCGGTAATCCATTGCTGGGGATTTATTCCATGTCATCTAGAATACTTCAGGTTCCTATGAATTTCATTGGAGGTGCAATGGCACAAGTGTTTTATCAGCAGGCTTCCGAAACCTATATTGCAAAAGGAGATATGAAGGCTTTGATTAGAAGTACAATGTTAAAAAGTGCTTTATTAGCTCTTCCGGTATTAATCGTTTTGGTTTTGTTAGGACCTTGGCTGTTTAGTGCGATTTTAGGTGAGAAATGGTATGATGCTGGTGTTTATGCTCAGATATTGGCACCTTGGATGTTGCTTGATTTTATTCGTGCACCCTTATCTCAGGTTCCCATTATTGTAGGGAAACAAAACAGGCTTTTATTGATTTCAATTATCAGTAACGTTATTGTTTTTGCATCTATGTTTTATGCTGGTTTTGTCCTGAAGGACATGATCATAGGTTTGTATTTATTGTCCTTTTTTCAATCCATTTTTATTATTGGTATAATTATATGGATTTACTCGATTTCGACAAAAAACGACTAAGTTTCATTACATTTGTAGCCGAATATTAAATCAAATATGGAAATTAAGTTTTCAAGTAAAACGCTCAATAAATTACTACTCGTTTTCTTCGTTTTTGGAAGTTTATTTATTTCAATCCGTTTATTATTGATAGGTTCAGCTGCAGCTTCGAATGCAGGACAACTGGTGATTTCTTTACTGCCGGAAATAATAGTGCTTGCCGTTTGCGGTGTTTTTTTCTCAATTAATTTCAAGAAAGAACAGAAATTATCGATCCATTTGATGGATTGGTTAATTGTCAGTTACATAATCCTCAGTGTTGCTTATGGATTAATAATTGGAAAAGATCTGAAAATTGGACTCTATGGTTTTCGGATTACCTATTTACCGATGCTGTTCTATTTCGTAGGATCTTTTTACACCTCGTCAAAACAAGATTCAGAAAGATTAATTCAGAAGTTTTTTCAATGGTTTTTGGCGATAGGTTTTCTAGGTTTGATCATTTATTTTTTATTCTTTGATTTCAATTTGAGTATGTTGTTGAAGGTTTCATCAACGATTCATGAATATTTTATCGTTCGATTGACATCTATCTTTTGGTCACCTGTCGTATTCGGAACATTTTCTTCCATAACTTTTTTGTATTTCTTTTATAAGTCACTCCAATCAACATCGTTTTGGAATTATCTTTTTCAAATCATTTTGTTCACATGTACACTAATGTCCATGAGTAGAGGCGCGATGATCGGATTAGTACTGGGAGTCATTGTTTTGACAGTACTTTCAAAGTTTTGGAAGAAAATGCTGATAACTGCTCGACTGATGATGGTTACTTTTCTTCCACTGTCATTTTACATCGATTCTCCTCAGACAGTTATTCAGTGGATGGTTAGTTCAACAGCTAATACAATACAAATCAAAAAAGGAGATACAAGATCCGACTTAAGCAGATCCGCGATCAAGGAAATAGAAAAATATCCTTTTGGACATGGCTTGGGGAAAGCTGGTCATGTAGCTGTACGATTTTCGAAAACGGATGAGCAACATGCCAACCAAGATCAATTATCAGAAAATTCAACGGATGGATGGTTTGTGAAACTGGCTTGTGAAACGGGCATTATCGGGTTGATCAGTTATTTTATGATAACGATAATCTTGTTTGTTTTTTGCATAAAGAAAATTAGAAAGACTGAATTTGATTTTTTCAGCTTTCTGTTGACCGTTTTTCTAGTTGTAAATATTCAGAATTTGGTTAGTAATGTACTCGACTTTTACCTGTTCTCTTATTTGTATTGGTTTCTGATTGGAATTATGGTGTTTTACTTAAAATTCGATAAAAAGTATGAAAACACTTGATTTATCAGTAGTTATTGTAAATTACAATGTCAAAGATTTGATCTTGATTTGTCTTCGAACACTTTACCAGTTCTTACCGGATTCAGTTGCTGTGGAAACAATAATTGTCGATAACAATTCTTCAGATGGGTCATGTGAATGTATCAAAAATGAATTTCCTCAAGTTGTTTTAATAGAAAATAAAGACAATGCAGGATTTCCTAAAGCTAATAATCAAGGATTTGAAATTGCAAAAGGGGAATATATTTTCATGCTGAATCCCGATACAGAGTTCATCGAAAATTCGATCAGTATACTGATGAATTATTTGAAAACTCACCGTGATGTTGATGTGATTGCACCCATGCTTTTGAACACAGACCTGAGTTTGCAAAAAAGTGTCTGGAGATATCCGACATTGAGAACCGTTTTTTATGAAACACATTATCTAACGGGACTTTTGGCGAAAAAAAATTATTCCGATAAAGATTTTTCCAAACCATTTCAGGTTGATTCTTTTTCGGGAGCAGCTATTTTCTTTAAAAGAAGTGTTTTTGATGTTATTGGGATGCTCGATGAAACTATGTTTTGGATAGAAGACGTGGATTTTTGTTATCGGGCTAATAAAGCAAATTTGAAATGTGTTTATGATCCGGAAACCAAAATCATTCATCACATCGGACAGAGTGCAAAGAAAAATTACAACATTTCGATCTCCAATCAGGTGGTCAATAAGATTAAGTTTTTTAAAAAACATTATTCATCCTTGAGTTGGTTCTTTGTAGTCTTATTGAGTTTTTATCATGTTGTATTGAAGATTATGATGTTTGGTGTTCTTTCCCCATTCAAAAAAACATATTATCGAAAATTAAAAGCATACATTTATACCTTGCTGAGGGTTTTTAATCCACCCAAAGGAATCAGTTAAAGATGAGTGATAAACTGAAAATTGTAATTACCGGAGCAACCGGATTTGTTGGGCAACATTTCCTGGAAGATTTGGATGTGGAACATTACGAAGTGACCATCATCACGAGAAACCCAGATAAAAAAATGAGGATTCATCCTGAAGTGATAACTATTCTTGAAGCTGATTTGGGAAATGTAGACTCATTGATTCATGCGTTTGAAGGAAAAGATATGTTAATCAATTTAGCAGCTGAAGTTCGAAACATTTCCAAATTGGCGGAAACCAATATTCAGGGAACAAAAAATCTTATAGAAGCAATTGAAAAAACAAAAATTTCGAAGGTAATTCATTTAAGTAGTGTAGGAGTAGTTGGTGCGGGATATAATCACCGTTTTTTTCAGGTGAATGAAACGACTGTTCAGCATCCTGGAAATGAATATGAAAGAACCAAACTTGAATCCGAAAATCTGTTTATAGAAGGAAGCAAAAAGTTAGATTTTTCCTTAACGGTTTTAAGACCTACCAATGTATTTGGAGAATTTCATCCATTCAATGCACTGTTGAATTTTATGTCCCGGATTCAAAATAATCAAGCATTTTTGTACGAGAAGGAAGCATTAGTCAATTATGTTTATGTGAAAGATTTGACGGGCAGTATCATTCGGTTATTGAAAGAATCAGATAATTGCGGTATTATAAATGTTGGTAAATCACAACCTTTAATTGAGTTTTATAAAGAGTTAACGACGAAATTAAATTGTTCCGGAAAGGCATATTCAGTTCCTTACATTTTCATAAAATTGGTACTTTTGTTAGGGATAAAGAAGTTTCAAAGTATCTCCAATAAGGTTGAATACACTGATGCAAAATTGGCGGCTTTTTTTGATTATCCATATGGAAATGTTGAAGGATTGACACGTACGATTGAGCATTATAAAAAAATGAAATTATTGAAATGAAGATCTGTTTATTTGCTGATGCTACGAGTGTACATTCTATCCGATGGTGTACACATTTTCATGAGTTGGGACATGAAGTTCATTTGATTTCATTTAAAACAAACGATATCCCTTCTGTACAAGTTCATGTTGTTGATGCAGGTCCAATTAGCGTGCGTGGAGGAAATTGGAAAGTATTACTGAGTTTCAGAAAGGTAAAAAAGCTCTTGAAACAAATTCAACCGGAAATATTTCATTCGTTGTATGCAACCAGCTATGGTATTACAGGAGCATTATGTGGTTTTCACCCATATGTGATCACAGCTTTGGGAACGGATGTATTGATTAGTCCGCAACAATCGAAAATATACAAATATTTGTTGAAATATGCTTTTTCGAAAGCAGATTGGATTACAGCCATGGCTGATCATATGAACGAAGCAATACAAAAAATGGGTGTCCCATCTTCAAAAATCTCCACAGTTCCTTTTGGTATAGATCCAGCTGTTTTTAAAAATACAAGCGAGGTTTTGGACAAGAATCGTTTTGTTATCACCAGTACTCGTAATTTCGAAAAAGTATACAATATTCCTCATTTGATCAAAGCTTTAGCAAGGGTGAAGCGGCAAATACCGAATTTACATTTGAATTTAATTGGTGCAGGTAGTTTACAGAATGAATTAGAAATCTTAATTGAAGAATTGGGTTTAAAGGAGGATGTTACTTTTTTTGGAAAAATCCCTCAAAGTGAAATATCCAAAGTATTGAACCGATCGCATTTATTTGTGACTGTGTCTTTGTCAGATGGAAATAATATTTCACTCAATGAAGCGATGGCTTGTGGAACACTTAGCATCGCAACAAACATTCCTGCAAACACACAATGGATCAGCGATGGTGAAAATGGATTCTTGGTTTCGATAGATGATGTGGATGGATTGGCTGAAAAAATAGTATATTCCTACCAAAATTTTGAAACATTGAAAGCCAATGCCTTTTCAATTAATCAGAAAATAATTGCTGAAAAAGGAATTTGGTCAAATAATATGAAAACAGTCGAGGATAAATACAAATCATTAATTCTGAAGAAATGAAAGAAAAGATTGTAATTATTGGAGCCGGAGGACATGGAAAAGTAGTTGCAGATGCGATTACAGCCCAAGGAAAATACGAATTACTTGGATTTATTGATGCTTCGATTCCTGTTGGGAAGGTAATTGTAAATGATTTCAAAGTTATTCAGACACAAGCTGATTTTTACCTCTTGAAAGATCAGGTGGATACTTTTATTGTAGCAGTTGGAAGCAATATCATCCGGGAGAAGTTGGTCATAATGGCGGAGGCTGTTTTAAAACCTGCAACAGTTATTCATCCTTCAGCGTTGATCGGCTCTGATGTTACGATTGGAGTAGGTTCAGTTGTTTTAGCCAATACGGTGATCAATTCTTCTTCGAAAATAGGAAGGAATACAATTGTAAATACAGGTTCCATCATTGATCATGATTGTATTATTGGAAATAATATTCATCTTTCCATCGGAACCTTGGTCGGAAGTAATTCTGAAATTAAAGACGGATATACGTCCCGAATTGGAGAAGCAATTGATTCATTTTCTACTGTAAACAAAAATTAGTAAATGGGCTTGTTGGCAAGATTCAGGGAAATTGGTTTTACACAGGGATTTAACTATTACCTCGGTTTTGTTTCGTTTATTTTTTGCGTGGCTCCAAAATGGGTTTCACCTTGTGTTTTGGGACTTCTCATATTTGTTGTGATCGGTTATATCAAACGTGAGTTGATTTTTAAAATCAGTACACCGGCATTGTTTATGATACTGTTGTATCTGACTTATGTTATTGGAGTATTGTTTACGAATCATCCGGATATTGCTGGAAAATACCTTGAGTACAAATTGTCTCTCATTCTTTTTCCCTTACTGCTTTCGTTTCGTTTTCGTCAATCGATGAGTTTAATTCCAAGTGTAGTTGGTTTGATTTTGGGGGTTACAACGGCTTCATTCATGGGACTTTATCATAGTTATTGGTTGTATCAATCCGTAGGTGATTTTAATAATAGTTTTGGTAGCGTCCGATTTTCCTATATTCACCATCCGAGTTATTTCTCTGTATTCCATACGATTGCGATTGTTGGTTTTTGGTTCGGTGTTTCAAAAAAATGGAAAGGTTTTCACTGGGCAATAGGAATTCTTTTTACACTTTTTTCGTTGATCATGCAGTTCTTCTGTTTTTCATTGGCGGGAATGTTGTTTTTATTTTTATTGGGGCTTGTTGTTTATCTTGTGTTATCATACCGATACTTCAAAAAATGGTTGTTCTACCTTTCCCTGATTGCTATTCCGGTAGTCCCATTTGTATTGTATAAAAGTAATATTCACATTCGTATCGAAGTAGATGGGGCATTTGCTGTAGTGGATCAGTTTACCAATAATCCGGTAGAATTTATCAGGCAAAAAAAGAATACGGCTGTAGGAAGCGAGATCAGGGTAATTATGTGGATTGTAGCTTATCAGGAAATGAAAGCACATCCATTTGGTGTTGGAACAGGAAATGTAGATGATTATTTGTCAAAGCGGTTGGTTGAGTATGATCAAAAAGAAATCGCGTCACATTTGTATAATCCTCATAATCAGTTTTTGCAAACAGGTTTGGAAATCGGACTTTTAGGTTTAGGGATTCTTGTGTTAATGATCACTTCAACCTTTAGGTTTGCCATGAAGAATAAAAACTGGATTTTACTCATTTTAATAGCAAGCTTGGTGTTCAATTCTCTTTTTGAATCGATGTTGCAGCGGCAAAGCGGAATTGTATTTTATAGTTTTTGGATTTGTTTATTGATTGTATATTCAAATACGAAAGCATTTGTAGATCAAAAGAATTCTAATTAATGTTTTGAAATAGAAGAAATGAGATTATTGATCTTGACACAATATTATCCTCCGGAAATAGGAGCTCCGCAAAATCGGTTGCACGAATTGGCAATTCGACTGAAGAGTGAAGGGATAGAAGTTGAAGTATTGACAGCGATGCCGAACTATCCGAAAATGGAAATTTTTGAGTCGTATAAATCCGGTAAAATCAAGCAAGAAGTTATCGACGGGATTCAAGTGTACAGATCAAAAATCTACGTTTCAACATCCAAAAGTATTCTTCCGCGGTTATTGAATTATTTCAGTTTTGTGTTCACCTCATATTGGCGGGGACGAAAGTTGGGAAAATATGATTTTCTAATGGTTGAATCACCACCTTTGTTTTTAGGATATTCTGCGATGAGACTGGCAAAAAGGCTAAATGCAAAATTAATTTTCAATGTATCTGACCTTTGGCCGGAAAGTGCCGAAAAATTAGGAATTGTAACGAATCAGAGGTTGTTGAAACTCGCTTATAACCTTGAGCGGAAATGCTACCTGAGATCTCATCTGATCACGGGACAAACAAATGGCATTGTTCAAGATATTTCAAATCGTTTTTCGGATAAAAAAGTATTTTGGCTACCAAATGGGGTTGATTTAAGCTTTTATGATCCAGAGAAAATTCAACCCTCTGGATTTAGAACAAAACATCGGTTTGCATCCAATCAGATTCTCTTTTTTTATGGTGGGATTTTAGGACATGCTCAGGGATTGCAACTTATTTTACATGCTGCAGAGCAATTAAAAGAACTTCCGGAAGCTCAATTTATTTTGCAGGGGGCTGGACCGGAAAAAGAAATGCTGGAACAATTAAAAAACGATTTGAAACTGGAAAATGTTCACTTTTTACCACCGGTTTCAAAAGCCGAAATGCCCGGGATATTGAAAGAAATTGATGTTGCTCTGGTTCCTCTTCGTAAATTAGATTTGTTTCAAGGAGCCATTCCTTCTAAAATTTTTGAAGCACTTTCGATGGAAGTACCCTTGTTGTTAGGTGTAGATGGAGAAGCTAGATCTCATTTTATTGAGAAAGCGAATGCTGGTCTGTTTTTCGAACCAGAAAATTGTGAAGTATTGGTTGAAAAAGTAAAGTTTCTTGTTGCCAACCGAGAAGCTATAAAACAAATGGGGAAAAATGGACGTACTTATGTGATGGAGAATTTCAACCGAAACAAAATTGCAAAGGATTTTCACCACGTACTCATGAATAGCTAATTTTACAGCGTGAAAAATAGAATTGTTACAAAAATAATACACACGATATGATCCCATTTTCACCCCCGCGTATTGATCAAAATATCATCGATGAAGTAACTGCTGCATTAACGAGTGGCTGGATCACAACCGGGCCAAGAACAAAGTTATTTGAAAAGAAAATTACAGCGTATTGTGGTAATCAATCAACTGTTGCATTGAATTCAGCAACTGCCGGATTGGAATTAATCTTAAGATGGTTTGGAGTTGGAGAAGGAGATGAGGTCATTATACCTGCTTATACGTATTGTGCGACTGCGAATGTGGTGATTCACTGCGGAGCAACTCCGGTTTTTGTAGATGTAAATTCATCTGATTTTAATATTTCGGTTCAAGAGATTGAGAAAGCGATTACAGCAAAAACAAAGGTGATTATGCCTGTAGATTTTGCAGGTTTTCCGTGTGATTTTGATGCAATCAATACCTTGGTAAAAAAAGATGAAATCGTAAATTTATTTCAGGTTGGATCGGAAGAACAAAAGCAACTAGGCAGAATATTAGTGCTTTCTGATGCTGCACATTCATTTGGGGCGATATACAAAGGGAAAGTGAGTGGTAGTTTGACTGATATTTCTGTTTTTTCATTTCATGCAGTGAAA
Organism: uncultured Flavobacteriales bacterium; assembly: GCA_903899795.1. Taxonomy (GTDB): domain Bacteria; phylum Bacteroidota; class Bacteroidia; order Flavobacteriales_D; family Crocinitomicaceae; genus CAIUKX01. Next base: position 13,551 of record CAIUKX010000033.1, on the reverse strand, counting down.
AATTTGACAACAGCGGAAGGTGGAGCAATTGCGTTAAATCTTCCGAAACCTTTTGACAATGAGGAAATATATAAAAAATTGTGTGTGACTTCTCTTCATGGTCAAAATAAAGATGCTTTGGCAAAAACGCAAAAAGGAAATTGGAAGTATGATGTGGTGGAAGCCGGATACAAATGTAATATGACTGACCTTTCAGCAGCAATTGGTTTGATTGAAATCGAACGCTATAAAGATGAAACACTTGTGAAGCGGAAAATGATATTCGAAACATACAAAGCAGGTTTATCTAGCTATGATTGGGCAGAAATCCCTGTGTATGAAACAGAAGAAATAACCTCATCGTATCATTTATTTCCATTGAGAATTAAAGGGATTTCGGAAGTACAAAGAGACTTGATCATTCAGCGTATTTTTGATGAAGATGTATCGGTAAATGTGCATTTTATTCCAGTACCGATGCTCTCCTTTTATAAAAATAAAGGATATGATATTGCGAATTATCCAATTGCACTTGATTGTTATTCCAGAGAAATATCATTGCCAGTGTTTTATGATCTGACAAACGAACAAATGGAAAAAGTAATTGAAGTTGTCGTGAAATCAGTGCAATCGGTTTTATAAAGTGAAGCGCCTGTTTGACATATCGGCCTCGTTGATAATTGGGTCTATTTTCTTTCCTTTTGGTCTGTTGATTAGTTTAATGATCGTTCTTGAAAGCCGGGGAGGAATATTTTACCGTCAGGAGAGAATTGGGAGATATGGTAAAACCTTTCGATTGTATAAATTTAGAACGATGAAAACCAATGCCGACAAGGTCGGGAAATTGACAGTTGGAATGCGGGATCCCAGGATTACACGCATTGGATATTTTTTAAGGAAACTGAAGTTGGATGAATTTCCACAGTTTATCAATGTGCTGAAGGGAGACATGAGTATCGTCGGTCCTCGCCCCGAAGTAAAAGAATACGTGGATTTGTACACTGAGGATCAGCGAAAGGTTTTGGATGTAAAACCAGGAATAACGGATTATGCGTCTTTGGAATATTTCAAAGAAAATGAATTACTTGGAGCTTCTGAAAATCCACAAGAAACATACATTCACGAAATTATGCCTGCTAAATTGGAATTGAACAAAAAATATATAGCAAATCCAACTGTTGCTCACGATATTGCAATTATGTGGAAAACGTTTTTGAAAATGGTGAAGTGATGTTTTGTATGGATAGGTCACGACCTGTCCCTATCAGTGCATAAAAAAAGCAAGGCTGCAGCCGATAACAATACTGGTGAGTTTTAAAACGTTGAATTTGTGATTCTCACTGGTTTCAAAGATGATTGTTGTCGAGATATGAAGAAACATCCCTACCACAACAGCAAGAATCATATTGAAATTCAAGAAATTGGAAGCACTGGTTGAGAATAATCCAAAAATAAGACCTACAGGAGTCATAATTGAAAAGAGAATCAAAATCATCCATGCTTTCATTTTTGAAACATTTGTGTTCATCAACAAAGTCATCAAAGCAACTGCTACTGGTAATTGGTGGAAAAGGATTCCAAACAAAAGTGAATTTTCACCGTGACTATGGTCGTGATGATTCAAAAAATGACCAGCATATTGGTTTCCCAAAGGAATTCCTTCCAAAACCGAGTGAACCGATAATGAAATAAAAAGTCCCCAGGGCATAGCCTGTCCTTTGTGTACATGCACGTGCCCATGCTCAATTCCACCTGAGAAAAATTCAAGGGCAAGTTGAATTAAAAATCCAATTAAAATATAGACACCAATGTTCGGTGTAGAAGATGCATATAATTCCGGAACAAAATGGATGAAGGCAATCGAAAGCAAGAAACCACCACTGAACGAAAGCATCAACTTAATGAATTTTTGATTGTTGGATGCCTGCAAATAGGTAACGATCAAACCACCTAAAATGACTGCTACAATTAAACTGATTACGGCAATGCTTTGTTCCATTATTTTTTTCTAGCAATAAGTATTAAACGATCGGATTTTTCCTCATCAAAGGAATGCAAATCGAAGTCGCCAAAGGTATGAATAATTTGAAACTTTTGATTTGCTAGAAGAGTAGTGAAATCCTCTAGTTGGAGTGCTTGAACACATTCTGAAAAGCTAAAATCTTTTCCTTTGTCTGTAAATTCAATTTTCTTATGAATTCGATTTCCATCAAATGAGCGGGTAATGTGATAATTGATCCCATCAACTGTTTTTAACTCCTGAGGAACTAAATTTGCAACAATTTTTTTACTGTTCATGAAGTCCAAAATCAATAAGCCATTTTCATTCAACATCTGATGAACAGCAAGGAGTACGCGCTCATTGTCTTTGGTGTAAGAGAAATAACCAAAACTTGTAAAAAGATTAAAGACTGCATCAAAGTGAACATTGTGAATGATTTCCCTCATGTCATGGACTTGAAAATGCAGAGAATGGTTTTCACTTATTTTCGCGAGCTGAATACTATGAGCAGATAAATCAACTCCAAGAACATCCATACCTATTTCGTTCAGTGTTACCGAGTGACGTCCCTTACCACAAGCCAAGTCTAATACTTTTGTTTGAGGTTTAAGTGACAGAAAACCAGCTAGATTTTGAATAAAACGTTTTGCTTCTCCCTCATCTCTGTTTTTATAGAGTGAGTGATAATAAGAAGTATCAAACCAAGAAGCAAACCATTCTTTTGAATCCATGCTACAAATATACGTTTTCTCCGGAGTAATACATTTGATAAAAAGACATAGAATAATATTTAATGACTATTGCATATCTTTCAGAATATAGTAAATTTGTTAGAGCTGAAAAACACATTATGTCGTTACGTAGAATATATAGTTTGTATCAAACCATGGAGCAAGAGAAAATTATTCTCTCCTTCAGTGGTGTTGTTACATCTGATTTTCTGACGGCAGTATTGGACATTATGGAGACAAAAATGAATCATCTCGAAGAATCTCCAAAGACCAAGAAAAAGGTATTTAATGTTTTGGTAGAATGTCTCCAGAACTTGTACCACCACATCGATGATGGTTGCGATACAAACAAAGAATTGAGAAGGTCGAAGTCTGCTTTGGTAATGGTGGTGAGAGAAAAAGATAATTTTTTGATTCAAACCGGAAATTATATCGATAAAAAAAGTGTTGCTGATTTAGACGCTCGGTTAAAGAAGATTAATAGCTTAGATAAGGAACATTTGAGAGATTATTACCGCGAGATTTTAGGAACAGGTTCAGTCTCTGAAAAAGGCACGGCAGGTCTGGGAATGATTGATATAGCTAGAAAATCGGGAAATAAATTGGAATATGAATTTTTAGATATAGATGAAAATTTTAGCTTCTTTAGTTTAAACGTGAAAATTGATTAACTAACTTTAAATAGTAAATGATGAATATGGAAAATATACTACGGGAAGGCTCCGCAAAAACACCTGCGGTAATTTTTGACTGTGCATCGGGTAAATTGGAATTAAGAGGTCGTTCAATTCCTGAGAATTCTGTAGAATTCTATAAGCCACTAAATGACTGGATTGACACTTATGGTGCGAATCCTTGTAACGAAACGATAGTCGATATTAAATTGGAGTATTTCAATACTTCTTCATCAAAATGTATTTTGGATTTGTTTAAGAAATTGGAGCAAATCAACAAGCAAGGTTCGCAAGTTAGAGTAAACTGGTACTTTGAGCAGGATGATGAAGACATGGAAGAAGCTGGTGAAGATTACCAGGCGATTATCAAACTTCCATTCAATATGATTGAGGTTGAAGAGATTTGATCTTGATTGAAAAAGATAGGGATTACAGGAGGAATTGGTTCCGGAAAATCAGTTGTATGTGCGATAATAGAGCACATGGGGTATCCGGTATTTTACTCCGATAAAGAAGCAAAAAATTGCATGGACAGCGATGAAGTTGTTCACAGAGGGCTTATTGATTTGTTTGGAGATGAAGCATTCATTGACAACCATCTGAATAAGCCTTTTTTAGCTAAAAAGATTTTTTCAGATCAATCGCTTATCAAAAAAGTAAATGAACTGGTTCATCCGAGGGTAAGAGCCAGATTTGAAGAATGGGCAAATGAACAATCAAGTTCTATCATTTTTAATGAAGCGGCCATATTATTTGAAACGGGTGCTTATAAAACCTTTGATGCAATTATCTTGGTCACAGCGCCGGAATCATTGAGGATTGAACGAGTAGCGCATCGGGATTCAATATCGGAAGTGGAAGTAATTTCTAGAATAAAAAATCAATGGTCGGATGAACAGAAAATTCCTTTGGCAAATTTCATTATTGATAATGATGAGAAAAAAGGATTATTGACTCAAGTAGAAAAAATTATTGAAGACCTAAATGTCGAAATTTCTAAATGATAAGATAGATTATTTTACCTAATGACTAATTATTCTATTTCTTCATAATCATCAAAACGATTATTGTTTCTATCAGAATCATCTTTTTTAGATCCAGAAGATCTTCTAGAAGTCAAAGGCTTTCCAGCTAAAATCATCGAAAAGGCATTCACCATTTTCATGATCATATTGATTAGGAAAAAGAAACCAATGATTTTGAAGATAAAACCAAAAAATGCTGCATTGTTAATGCTGTCGATGCTTTCACAAAACCAAATGGAAATTGGATTACTGGCATATTGAGGATAAAATGTAAATCCAGTAAAAAACAAAATAGCAAAACTGATCACAAAAATTTCGGCGCGAATATCAAATCGAATTGAGTTTTTAGCTATTCCATTGGCAATAATTTTAAATGATTCAACCCGATTTTGCTGATTTTGAAGTTTTCCAATAAAATAGGTCAATAAAACTAATGCAGTGATGATTAATTGATTGATATTTATATCGTTGTCTTCTGTGCAAAAGAGAAAAGTAACGTCAACCAAAAAGAAGTATTTAATCATTTTGATGACATAATCTTCTGCGATACTCTTCACACTTCCTGCTCTTAGTAATTGATATCCGATTTGAATGATTCCCCAAAGAAATCCAAAGATCGCAAATACAACCCCTAATCGAAAAATAAAATTGAATAATTCCACCGAATAAATTTATGTTTTACAATTGCATCACTGATGCTTCGAAGTAGCGAAAGTAACAGAAAAACAGATTCAAAGGGATTGAAGGATTAAGTTTTTTATAAAATTCGAAAGGATCTTTTTATCATTTCATTTTTCCAAATTCCTCGCTACACGGTTTAACCATTAAAAAAGTGCTATATTTGGGGACAAATTTTTAAAAAAATGTTCAAAAAAATCTCCTTATTTTTTATTCTTGTTTCATTAACTTGTAAGACAGTTCTAGCTGAAGAAGGAATGTTGATACCTTCCGTTATCACAGCTTTTGAGTCTGATATGAAAGCGATGGGTATGAAACTTTCAGCAAGTGATATTTACGATGTGAATCATGCAAGTATCAAAGATGCCATTATTCATTTTGGAGGTGGTTGTACCGCAGAGTTGGTTTCGGGACATGGTTTATTGTTAACGAATCATCATTGTGGGTATTCGCAAATTCAATCCCATTCTTCTTTGGAAAAGGATTATTTAAAAAACGGTTTTTGGGCAAAAAATTATAGCGAGGAATTGGCCAATCCGGGTTTAACTGCATCACGGATGGTCAGAATAGATGATGTAACGAAAGCAGTATTATTTGGTGTAAATCCTACAGACGATCCTACTGCACGTATGACTACGATCAGAAAAAATGTTGCTCAACTGGTTAAAGACGCAACAACAGGAACGCATTATGAGGCTGAAATTAAACCTTTCAATTATGGGAATGATTATTACATTATTGTAAAGGAGATATTTAAAGATGTTCGATTGGTTGGTACACCACCGAATTCTATCGGAAAATTTGGTGGGGATACAGATAACTGGGTATGGCCTCGTCACACAGGTGATTTTTCTGTGTTTAGAGTGTATGCTGGAAAAGATAATAAACCGGCTGACTATTCAAGCGATAATGTACCTTATACGCCGATTCACTATTTACCAATTTCATTTGTCGATAGAAAAGTGGGGGATTTCACAATGGTATATGGTTTTCCAGGAGTTACGGAACAACATTTGGTTTCTTCTCACATCAAATACATTGTTGAAAAAGAACGTCCTGCGCGGATTTTGATGAGAGAAAAATCACTTTCTGTAATCAATGCCGCCATGCGTTCTTCGGATGAGGTTCGGATCAAATATTCAGCAAAGCAGGCAAGTATTGCCAATGCCTATAAAAAGTGGATTGGACAAATCGGTGGTTTGAAAGAATTGGGAGCTGTAGATGTCAAACTTCAGTACGAAAAAAACTATATGGATATGGCAAATAGCAAGCCTGAATGGAAAGAAAAGTATGGTAGTGTAATTGCTTCTATGAATAAATTGATTGAAGAAAGCAGTAATGCCGATTTTGATTACGCGATGGGAGTTGAATACATATATTACGGTCCCGAATATTTTGATTTGGCTGAGGGATTAAATGATATAATGATGAATTATGAGAAGTACGAAACTTCAAAAGAATTGAGTTCGAAACTTGAAACAATGATCAAAGGGGGAGAGGGATTCTTCAAAAATTATGATGCCAATGTCGACAAAGGAATTTTTGCACTTCTAACCGATGAATATGTAAAGCAAACAAGCAAACAGATTGTGGCGAATAAATCGTTGACAGACGTTATTTACTCCAGTTCAATTTTCACAAATAAGGAACGATTCATCACTTTTGTGAAGGGGTTCACGAAAGACTCAATTGAAGTAGTATTGAAAGATCCTGGCTTTACCCATTGGGAAAAATGTTTTACAAATTTTCAAGGTAATGTTATCCCTAAATCCAGACAACTCAATACAAAAATGGGTGATTTATTAAAGATATACGTTGAAGGAAAATATGTAATGTTTCCAAAAGAAAAACACTGGGCGGACGCAAATAGTACATTAAGAATTACTTATGGAAAATTGGAAGGTTCGGCTCCTACGGATGGAATGAAATATGTTGAGCATACGACTACTGAGGGAATTCTTCAAAAATACAATACCGGTAATGTAGACTTCGATCTATTGCCTAATTTATTGGAAATGTATAAGAAAAAAGATTTCGGAGCTTATGCACAGGAAGGGAAATTATGGGTTTGTTTTACAGGTTCAAATCATACTACGGGAGGAAATTCAGGATCACCTGTTTTGGATAAAAATGGCTATTTGATGGGATTAAATTTTGATAGAAGCTGGGAAAGTACGATGAGTGATTATATGTTTGATCCTTCACGATGTCGAAATATTGTAGTGGATATTCGTTATGTGTTGTGGGTGATGGATAAATACTCAGGAGCTAAACATTTGGTAGATGAAATGACCTTGATGAAAGAGCATAAATTCCTATTCTTTAAGAAAAGCAAGGAGTATAAGGTGTTATGATTTGAACACTGTTATAACTGGTTTTAAAAATCAGGATGATAATAGGTATAAGCTAATAAATAAGTAATAAATGCCGATCCGAGTGTTCCGATAATGTATAATCCCCATCGATATTGGTAGATCTTGATTTTTCCTTTGAAATAAAAGGTGTCAAAAGCTTCTAAGAGAAATCCGGTTGAATAAAATAAATTGATGAATAAAGCATAAAATATGAGTGCTATGAACTCATCTATCTGGATTCTTTTATTCGCCCAAAGGATGGTTGTAATTCCTGAAATTGCAACAATGATGTTAAACCAAACGCGTCTTCGTTCCCACCAGGCAATTCCGTTTTGTAAAATTTCTTTGTTTTCTTTTGTTTCGGAATCGTTATCTAATAATTCAGTGGACATAGATCAATCGTTAAGGTTGTGTAATAATCTGGTGTAAATATTCCTGTTCCTTTTGTCCTTGTGTTGGAATCAATTCAAATTCAGTTTCAAGGTAATTCAAATCCATAATGGTTGAATAACCGGATCTGGAGATAATTTTTTTAGCTTGTGAAATAATCAGATCTGCCTTCTTCCAATCACTGGACAGTATAATGTCGATTTGTGTTGAATCAGATTCCTCCAAGTAAAGTTTCGGTGTAATGATGCAGGTTTTTTCTAAGCTTAATGTCGCTTTGCCGTATTGTTCTTTGAAGAGTTGTTCAGCATAAGGTTCAGGACCACTGATAATGACAACCAATGGGATTGTTTTTTCGATTTTCGGAGACAATGAAAATCGGGACTTTGGTCCGATGTAGCATACATTTTCAAAATGCGAATTTCGACTCAATTTTCCTGCAAATTTCGATTCGGGTGTATCTAGAACCCAAATTTCCTGAAAAGATCGGATTAATTTTTTATGGATGAAATCACCTGTTTTCATAAAACCTGAAACCGGTAAATTCAATTGATGTGTAATAAAGATAGAAGTACATTTTTTCGAAATGAATCCATATCGATGATCGGAAATGACCAAGTCGATCGTATGTTTTTTGACCCATTTTTCAACTTCTTTTTTTTCTTTTCTCAATCGTTTGTTGAGCTTGAAAAATTGTTTCAATACATCCATCTCGAAATTACCGGTACCCGCAAATGAAAAAGGATATCCTTCGTGCTGTTCGTATATTAAATCGGAAAAATAGGTTTTGAAAACCTGTTCCTGTTCAAAGTTGCAAGCAATGATAATTTCATTTTTTTGTTGGATAAGCTGATTGATCAAAGGAATGCATCTGGCTACGTGCCCCATTCCCCAATTAAGAGGAGAAAGTAAAATGCGTTGCCCTTGAACTTTTTCAGTCCTCATATTCTAAACCAAGGTTGATTTCATGACCGCATTTGAAATGTCCTTTGGGACAAGCTTTATGACCGTGAAGTCCACATGGGCGACATTCCAAATTTTGAACTTCAAGTACTTTACTGTCGTCTGAAAGCGGTCCGAATCCAAAGTCGAGAACAGTAGAACAGAAGAAAGCAGTCACAGGAGCATTCATGGAGGAAGCAATGTGCAAAGGACCTGAATCATTCACGAAATTGCGTGTTGCTTTTGACATCAATGCTGCTGATTCTAGTAAGTTCAGTTGTCCCGCCAGATTAATTCCCGACTTTGATTGAGAAGCAGAAATTAATTCTTCACAAAGAGCCTGATCGTTTTTTCCGCCTAATAAATATATCGTTCCTAGTTGGTCATAATGGTTAATTAATTCGATCCATTTTTCTTTTGGGAGTTGTTTGGTAAACCAAACGGAAGCTGGTGCCATACAAAAAAAGGTGTCTGAATGGATAATTTGTTCAGCGATCTCAACATCATCTTTAGAAGGAAAAAGTTCGGGTCTTCTGAGTTTAACTGCCCCAAATTCTTTGATCAGGGAAAGATTTCGCTCCACTTCGTGTACTCCTTTTTCAAGAGTATGATCAAATTTTTTGGTATACAAAAAAGAGAACGGATTTTTTCTAAAACCATATTTTTGGCGGGCACCTGAAAATCCAGTAATAAATCCTGAACTTCCAAAACGATGCAGATTGATCGCCAAATCATATTTTTCCTGACGAAAAGAACGAATCAGATTCAGTATTGATTTGTATTTTCCTTCACTTTTGTCCAATAAAAATACTTTTCTCAAATGAGGATTATTACTCAGTAAACTTTCATTGCCTTTCCGCAGTAAAAAGTCAATTTCCGCTTGAGGAAAAATTCGCTTCAATTCTGCTATTACGGGGGAGGCAAGAATAACGTCTCCCAGAAAAGCAGTTTGTATGATGAGGATTTTTTTCACAGGACAAAAATAGTCTTTTTGGATGTTGGATGTTGGATTTTGGATGTTTGATTTGAAATAATCTAAGTCTGACGTTCAATATTAACAATTCAAAATTATTTTATCAAATTCACATGACCCCTGCGGGTAACCTCTTTCCCATCACCGTCTTTAACGGTGAGTAGGTAAACATAAGTTCCCGGATCAGCGATTTTCCCCGTTGAACGTATTTCTCCTTTCCATCCAGCCGTTGGGTCATTGGTATGAAAAAGCGGATGTTCCCATCGGTCATAAATGGTTAAATCATAACTTAGGACTTCAAAGAAAGTAATTTCTGGGAGGAAGACCTGGTTGAATGCATCACCATTCGGCGTAAATGAATTTGGAATATAAATGATGGGGTCTAAAATAGGGCAAACAACATTAGACTGACTGACTTCAAAAAAACCGTAAACATTAGTGGCTTCGATTGCTGATACGAAATAACATGTTTTTCCTGTTGAGGCCGGGAGTTGTGAAGCTGTGTCTTCATAACTAAATTGTGTGTTTGGTAAAAAAGCCAATGGAGTTTGAGGAAAATAACCATCAAAACCTCTGTAAACAAAGTATCCTAAAATTGGCCCGTTAAACGATTTATATTCGGACCAGTTTAGGTAATGAATCATTTTGGTATCCTGTGTTGTGATTTTCAATAAAATGGTTTTTGCAATGTTTGAAATCGCGCCATAATTTCCACAGCTGTCCAATACAACTGCTCTGTAAGTATAAGAATAACGGGACACATCAACATCTGAGTCGGTAAATGACAAATTGGATGAAGTAACGGAAACTTGTCCTATGTCTTCAAAATCTCCAGAGTCGTTCATTCGCTGAAATACTACACCCGTCACGCCACTGATCATTTCAACGTAATGTCTCAATACGATCTGTTGACTACTTACAGTTGCTACTCTCAGGTAATTGAATGCGGGTTGAGAGGGTGCAGTTAATGTAAAGCAAAGTCTATTGGAAAAGGATGATCTTCCATCTAAGGCAATAGCTTTTATGGCAAAACAATAATTCGCCAATCCAACTCCTGTCAATGTATACGTTAATAAATGAGTTGAGCCGAAATTTTGCCAAGGTTGACCAACAATATGTCCCCAGATTTCATAATTCACACCTGATCCCCAGCCTACATATGGTGACCAGTTTAGGGTAATGCCATTGTTGCAAACATCTAATGAATTTCGAAGAAACACGGAAGTATGTATTTGTGCTTTTGCAGAAGTCTGATACGTTGGAATAACCGAGGCTGTATGACATGAGTCAAAGGCAGCAATCGAAAAGGACAGTGGTCCAGCGCTTACATCTGGAGAATAGGTGTAACTCGTATTGGTTATACCCCAGACTGTATCTATTTCAACTGGAAAGCCATTTGCATCGACCGAATAAATAATATATCCGTAGGTGTCTGGTTGGTTGTTTTGGTTCCAGGTAATGGTCACTAGGTTGGTTAAGGTATCCAATGTTACTTGTGAAATTGTCGGAATGTCAGGAGTAATAATGTCCACAAAATGATCACCTGCAATATTGGATGTATAGTTACATGGAGAGTTTTGTAATAAGATTTGATAATTTAAAGTGGCGCTACAAATATCAACTGTGTCAATGTAATGAGTGGTTCCATACACAGCGCTATCCAAAAACGACCAAACACCGGTTGGGTATTCTCTGTATATTTTATAATATCCTGACATGGTTGGAAGCGGATTTGGCCTTGGATTATTCCATTCTAAGACTGCGGTTCCATTGGAAGGATTATTGACGGTTAGAAAAATATTAGAAATTGTATCTGAACTTTCTTGTGTGTCTCCATTTACAATGATAAAATAGCTATTGGCTTGGGTGACCCCTGGATCCGTATATACAATTGTACCTATACTGGGAATGCTGGCAATAAGTCCGCTTTGAGTAGTATGAACTTGGTATTCGATAAATGTACCTGATGGATCAGGAACTTGCATCCATGAAAAAGTAACATTTCCAGCAGCATCAGTTTGGATACAATTAATAGAAGTTGGGACTGATTTTTCCTGAGTTGAATTGCTTGTTTTTGTCACAGAAGTTGTAGTCTCAACTGCCTGAGAATACAGACAAATTGAAAGAAAAAAACTAAGAAAAAGGATTAAACAACTTCTTTTCATTCTTAATAAACGTTCATTTTCCAATTCTATTACAAATATAGGTAATGGAATTGATAAAATTGTCTCAACATTTCTATGACGTTCATAAGACGTAGAAGGTTGTTTATTTCTAGATGAAAGCACATGAAATCAAGAGTTACCTTCAACTAGCCAACTGAAACAATCGTCATGTCGTCCCACTTCAAATATTGTTGGGCCAATTCTCTGATTCTTTCAGGTGTAATTGTATGCAATTCTTCAATCGCTTTGTTATAAAATTCAAAATCCAGACCATGAAGTTCAGCACCAAGGTATAAATCCATCATAGAATATGGTCCGTCAGCGCTTTTGAGTAGTTGTCCGAGTAAATAATTTTTGATCAATTCCAGCTCTTGAGCATCTATTAATTCGGTTTGCAGTCGTTCAATTTCGAATTTAATTTCCTGAATTGTAGCATCTTTTACATCTCTGCCGACTTCCGTCGCGATCATAAAGTAACCGATGTTGTTGTATTCAGCAACCATAGAGCCGATTCCATAAGTGTAGCCTTTGTCTTCACGTATGTTTGACATTAACCGACTTCCGAAATAATCTCCGAGAATTGTATTCAAGACCATAAAATCATTGTAGTCTTCATGTGTTTTATTGAATAAAATTTTCCCGATTCGAATGGCAGTTTGAACAGCATTTTCTTTGTCTAAATGAAATTGACCAGGAAGATTTTTGATGTCTTTTTCAAAAGTTCCTTGTCCGGTTTTTACCCATTTTCCAACGGTATCTATGATTTCATCGATAGTGTCTTGTTCCAGATTCCCAACAACAACGACTTTTGTTAAACCTTGCCTGTAGTTTTCTTCGAAGAATTTCTTCAGTTCACGAACAGATACATTTTCGTAAAAATCTTCTGTAGCAACGGATGAATACACCTCCGAAGAATGAAACAAACGCTGTTGAAAAGCTCTTTGTGACAAATAACTCACTTTTTCCATATTCATTAGAAAAGTTTGTTTTTTATCCGCTAAAAGTTCAGTCACTTCACTTTCAAAAAAAGCAACTTTATCGATGGCATCACAAAGAATATGAAGAATCGGAAGAACATTCCTTCGTAGACAATACATAGTGATTACAGCGCTTTCGGCAGATAATCCACTTTCCATGAATCCGCCTAATGCATCGATTTCATTGTTGATTTGAATAGAATCTTTTTCTTCAGTACCAGAAAGTAAAAGCGCGTTGACAAATGAAGGAATTCCTTTTCCCTGACGGATATTTCCTGCATCAAAATACAAGTCAAAACGAGTGGTTTCGTTGGTCACATCTTTCATGAAAAACAATTTCACTTCAGGAGTGATGTCGTATATTGTTGGTTTTACAAATTCAATTTTATTAATTGTTTGCAAATCGGGTTGAATTGATCTATTTATCATCTGGACTGGCTTTAACTTTTAATAAAGAGCAATTTGTTTTTACTAAAATATGTTTGGCTATTTGGTGTAAATCTGAAGGTTCAATCGCTTTATAGATTTCTCGTTCGATATTAATTCCATTCGCATCTCCTAAAAGTTCAAAAGTACAGAGGTTCATTGCGCGGTGCAGTAAACCTTGTTCGGAAAATTCTTTTTCCGTTTCAATTTTGATCAGCAATTTATCTAATTCTTCTCT
>CAIUKX010000032.1 GCA_903899795.1 uncultured Flavobacteriales bacterium | reverse complement strand
ATATTCAATTTTATCTATTTCATATTGATTTTTGATATCTGAAACCTTATTTAATAAAGATGAATTTGAAATTTTTTCATTTTCTTTCAAATACAATTCCTTGTATTCTAGTGATTTTTTATAATTTCCCTGATCTTTAAAAAATCCAGATAATGTTTTGTAAATCAAATAATGTTCTTTAGGATCAGAAATTGATTTTTTGTACTCGAGTGCCTTATTGTAATATTCCAGGGATTTATCAATTTGTCTTTTTTCAAAGTAGATGTCCCCTAAATTCGCACAAATATTCCCCATCGTTTTTGGATCATTTTGATCCACACAAAGTTCATATGCAGAAGTGAAGAATTCATTGGCTTTATCCAACTGCTTAGTCATCAAATAACAAACCCCAATGTTATTAACTATTCCACCAATATCAGCTTTCGGAAAATTCTTGGTTTTTAGACTTAACTGAAAAGCTTTATTTGAGTACTTAATAGAAGTTGTAAATTCCCCCATTTGACCGTAAACAATTCCAATATATCTGTATAAATTAACATAATTCACATTATTGGATCTGGTCTTTGTGTTTTCCTTAGCCAATTTCAAATAATACAATGCATTCTTATAATTCTGGATTCCAGCATATAGTAGTCCTATTTCCGTTTGGATTCTTACAATGTAAATAGTATTATTCAAAGATTCGGCTATTTTCAGTGCTTTTAAATAATACTTCAAAGCTATTTCATAGCGAAACACCGCATTGTATAGCTTTCCCATTTGTAGATTTACCTTACAACTGATAAAACTATTCGAATTCTTATCCAACAGATTCATTGCAGTTTTCAAATCTTTCAATGCGGACGGAAATTGTTCTTGATCAAATTTAAGTACACTCAACTCGTACAACGCTTTGGCCTGCTGATACCTATCACCATTTGTTTTTATAATTTTTGACAAACTATCCTTCTGTCCCGAAATTTCGGAATAACTCAATCGATACATAGGTATCAAAAACAAAATGAGCAGAGCAATTTTTTTCATCTTCAAATAGTGTAGCAAATAGAAATAGATCTGTTAAGTCAAAATTTCACATCTTTAATCAATAAACTACTGATAATTAAACCTATAAAATCCATCAAGTCAATTTATCAATTCTTTAAAAATACGTAATATCAACAAATTAATCACTCAAAGATAAACATTAATTCACAAAACTGTAACCATATAAGTCATCCGTTCTTATGAATTAAAAGCTCATCTCAATTTTGGAACGTTAATGTAATTTGGTATGCGATCATCCTAAAGTTACACCAATCATTCTTCTTCAATTACAACAGCTCTTTGAAAAGGGTTGCCTGAGATGATTTTTTTTGATCAGAATTAGTATTTTACATGATCTTTATCATGAATCCCGTTTTTCATTCCGCCTACTTTTGTTACCTATTCTATATGATATGGAAAAAGACAGATTGATTCAAAAATACAATGTGCCAGGTCCAAGGTACACTTCCTACCCTACTGTTCCTTTTTGGAAAAACGATCAATTAACGGAACACGAATGGATCGATTCTATTAAACGAAATCAACATGTATTTCAATCAAATGAAATCAGTCTTTATATTCACCTTCCTTTTTGCGAGAGTCTTTGTACGTTTTGTGGCTGTCACAAGCGAATTACAAAAAATCACTCGGTTGAAATACCTTACATTGACACGTTGATCAAAGAATGGAATCTTTACTTATCAAAATTGGATTTCGTACCTGTTATCAAGGAATTGCATTTGGGCGGAGGGACACCTACTTTTTTTCAGGCTGATCAGTTAATACGATTGATGAAAGCACTTTTCGGTAAAGATTCTATCGATCCTACTCAACATGAATTGAGCTTCGAAGCACATCCAAATAATACATCAATCGAACAGCTGGAGAAGTTATACAATTTCGGCTTCAGAAGATTGAGTTTAGGGATTCAGGATTACAGTCCTACTGTTCAAACAGCAATTCATCGGATCCAGCCATTTGAACATGTTATCAAAGTACACGAATTTGCTCAAAAAATCGGATATACTTCTATTAGTCACGACCTCGTATTCGGACTTCCGAAACAACACGTTGAAGATATTGAGTCAACTGTAGAAAAAACACTCTTGTTAATGCCTGATCGCATTTCATTATACAGCTATGCGCACGTTCCATGGATCAAAGGAAATGGTCAACGCGGATATGACGAAAATGATCTTCCTAAAAACGAAGAAAAACGAGCACTTTATGAACGTGCCAAAGAATTATTAGAAAAAGCAGGCTACACGGAGATCGGAATGGATCATTTTGCACTCAAACATGATGATTTGGCAAAAGCAATGCATTCTAAAAAATTACACCGAAATTTCATGGGATATACCACTCAATCAACAACATTAATGATTGGTTTGGGTATGTCTTCTATTTCAGATAGTTGGTTCGGTTTTGCGCAAAACAACAAAAGCGTTGAAGAATATACCGAACTCGTCAATCAAGGCAAAATCCCCGTTTTCAGGGGGCATATTTTAAGTGATGAAGATTTAATTATCCGAAAACATATCCTTGACTTGATGTGTCATTTTGAAACGTATTTAGACGACAGGTCGATCATCCATTCACTTTATCCGAAAATAAAAGAGCGATTAGGTGAAATGGAAAAAGATGGTTTAGTCGAGATCAGTAAACACATTGTCAAAATTACTTCTAAGGGAATTCCCTTCGTACGTAACTGTTGCAAGGCATTTGACCAGGATTTGAATAAACAGGAATTGACAACGAATTTATTTTCGAAAACAATATAATTCATGTAGGGACAAGTCGCGACTTGTCCCTGCATGTCGAAAACAAAAATTACATATATGACATTGAATTGTTACCATTGCGGAGATGATATTATCGGAAAAGGTTTTTCCATTGATGAAAAAAAATTCTGCTGCAATGGATGTAAAACCGTATATCAGTTATTACATGAAAATAACATGGATACATTTTACACCTTGGATCAAAAACCGGGTGTAAAACCTGTGAATTCAAATGTCAACAAATATGCTTTTTTGGAAGTTGATGCTATTGAATCCAAATTCATTGATTTTCAAGATGAAGCCATTTCCAAAGTCATTCTTTTTCTTCCACAAATCCATTGTTCTTCTTGTATTTATTTATTGGAAAACATCACCAAAATTGAACCTCGAATTCTAACATGTCAAGTGAATTTTGCCAAAAGAGAAGCTTCCATCTGTTACGACCATACCCTTATTAAACTTTCAGAAATAGCTTCGTTACTAGATAAGATCGGTTATGCTCCTAACTTCGGAAATCGCAAGGAATCGGAAAAGAAAATTGACAAACAGTTCATGTATAAATTGGGAATTGCAGGTTTCGCTTTTGGAAGTATCATGCTCTGGAGTTTTCCGGAATACATGGGAATCGAAAGTATGAGTCCTAGGATGCGGAATTTTACTTCTTATCTTTCGTTCGTAGTTTCACTTCCCGTCTTATTTTATTCGGCAAATGGTTATTTCATTTCTGCCTACAAAGCAATTCGCTACAAAAATTTAAATCTGGATGTACCGATTACAATTGGAATTATCGCCCTTTATTCGCAAAGTGTTTATACAATCGTTTCGGGCGGAGGTCCCGGCTATATGGACTCTTTTGCCAGTTTTATCTTTTTTCTATTAATCGGAAAATGGTTTCAAAACAAAACTTACAAAACACTCTCTTTCGAGAGAGATTATACTTCTTATTTCCCTGTTGCAGTAACAAAAATTGTTGAGAATATCGAACAGATTGTTGAAATTGAACAACTCAATGAAAATGATACTATTATCGTCAGAAATGAAGAGGTGATTCCCTGCGATAGTGAATTAATTTCGGAAGAAGCAAAAATCGATTATAGTTTCGTCACCGGTGAATCCATTCCAATTCTCAAAAAGAAAGGAGATTTTATCTCTGCTGGAGGAAAATTACTTGGTCAAAGATCTCACT
>CAIUKX010000031.1 GCA_903899795.1 uncultured Flavobacteriales bacterium | reverse complement strand
ATGAGGCCCATATCCTGCTAATGTTTCTTTGTACAAATAATTTGATCCGAAGAAACCTCTGATTTCAATCCAACGATCCTTTTTATTTTTCATATACCGGTATCTATATGTTCCTTCTACAGAAGCTCTTCCCAACACGTTGTCGTTATCCAGGTTATTCATGTAGTCGTTACGGAGATTCACCTCAACCTGATGATCCGGTTTCATGTATTTAAGTGAATATTTGATGAATCCACCTGCTTCATTAATCGGTGCAATTCCAGCAATTCGGCTATAAATCGATTGAAGTAACAAAGAATGTGAAAATGGAGTTGCTTTTTTCCTATTTCCTAAATTCATAAAAATGTAGGGGGAAATATTCGCATAGTATGATTGACTTGGTTTATATACAGGATTATCATCATTTTTAAATGATTTTAACGATGCTCCAATTCGAATTAATTTGACCGTATTTTTTGGTAAAATTGAATAACTGAACTCACCAATTCCTGAAATGCTTTTTCTACCGGTTGAATACATTGGAGCAATTAGGTATTGAAATCTTTCCAGCGGGACCCCATAATTATGCACCACCAATCCAACCATTAATTTATCATACGCATTTCCTGCCAAAACCGGAGTCCAAAAATTATTGGATTTTGTAGCTTCATGATCTCCAAATAAGAACTCAAATTTCAATGGTTCAACTTTATTAAACAACAAACTCTTTTTCCAATTGTTATTCGTTCTGTCCAACTCGGGAATATTGTAATTTGGATCGATCCGAACCTCATCTACTGCTGTAGATTTCAAGTGTACAACTTGCTTTCTTGTTCCAGGATCAGTCCAAACTTTTTCAACTGAAGATCCTCCATTATAAGCTGTAACCTCGATCGGACCATTTACCTGACCTTTGTTTTTAACCGTGACATCGAAACCAGCATCTGTTTTCTTAACACGTTTCAATTTGTAATCGATGTGATTGGTCGTCTGAATCAAATCGTGAAACAACCAGGATAAATCTTTTCCGCACGTTTTTTCCACAATCGCCTTCATATCTTCCGGCTGCGGATGTTTGAATTTCCATTCTTCAAAATAAGCATGCATACATTTTCCGAACATCTCTTCTCCTAAATAAGCACGGAGATAAAAGAAAACTAATCCGGTTTTTTGGTACATGATCATTCCATAATTGGTTGGTGTGAAATCAGCAGAATGTGTTTCTATTGGTTGGTCTTCTCCTAAAATCGCCATTAAACGGTAGGAAATATCTCCCATATCATGGTGATCCAAATCGTTTAAATGGAATCTCCCGTTCAATACCATATCCGACATGCGTGTATTCTCAGGATATTTAGTCTGCATGTAACGTACTTCATTCAAGGTATTCATTCCTTCATCCATCCAACCATGTACACGCTCGTTAGATCCTAAAATTCCATAGAACCAATTGTGTCCGACCTCATGTACAATTACAACTTCCAATTCCTCTTTTGAACTTGCATTACCAATCACAGTGACATTCGGATATTCCATTCCTCCACCTGCACTGATCGTACCATCCACAGCCGTTACCTGACTGTATGGGTAATCTCCGTTCCAAAGTGAGTAGTAATAGGCTCCGTCATTGATGTACTCGATTGAGCGTTCCCAAACTCCAGAATTTCTTGGAGTAAACATGGCCCATGAAGTTACTTTCCGTTTCGTCTCAGGCAATTCAAATTCACCTTTTAATACTTCATACCTTTTATCGGCAAACCAAGCAAAATCATGCACTTTTGTTTGTGTATAGCGAATAGTTTTCATTTCAGAAGCTGACTCAGGAAATTTATCCGAAGGTCCTTTTTTCATACTTCCCAAGTCACCTGTTTTATATTTTGCTTTGGTTTGTTCTGCTTTTTGATTTAAAAATTCAATTTCGCTTTCTGTTTGCAAATCTCCAGTTGCACCAACCACATAGTTTTTGGGTAACGTAATACTCACATCAAACGATCCGTATTCAGAATAAAATTCTCCCTGATTCAAATACGGAATCGGATTCCAACCATTTTTATCATATACAGCAGGTTTAGGATACCATTGTGTGATTTGATACGATTGCCCTACATGTCCCAAACGAGAAATTTCACCTGAAGGAATCTTCACCGTGAATGGCGTTGATACTTTTACGCTACCTCCTGATTGTAATGGAGAAGGTAAAATCAATTTACAGATGTCGATGTTCTTAGGATCAAATTCGATCGTCACTTTCTGACCATTTACTTTAAAATCCAATGCATCGATTCCCCCTTTGATACTGTCGTTACCGAATTTTAATTTTTCGCTACCGTCTTTCCATTGTTGCTGACCAAGTGCAGTCTTTTCATTCCGATAAGCATTTGGCCACAAGTGAATGTATATAAAGTCCAGTTTATTTGGAGAATGATTGATGTATTCAAACTCTTCATAAGCTGTTAATTCGTGCTTTTTATCATCTAGTGTTACTTCAATTTTGTAATTCACCTCTTGCTGCCAATAGCTTTGAGCCATAATAGATGAATACGTTAAAAAGGTTAGGATCAATAATGTAATTTTCTTCATAAACAGAGTTATTGTTATCGTGTGCAAAAATAGAATGTATCTGACTATATGAGCTAGAAATAGTTAAAAAGTTACACCCTATAACCTATTTATTACATGAACGGAAGGATAGCCTTTTGAATGTTGAATTTTTGAGGTTTGAGATATTGAGGTTGAGAATTTGATATTCTACTTCGTTCGTGAAATTATTGAAAACAAACCATTTCATAGCGGGTATCGATTTCTGTTTCAATTTTCAACAAATAAATTCCATCAGGATAATCTGAAAAATCAACCTGTTTTGTATAAACATTCTCAAACAAAACCTGACCTTTCAAATCATAAAGTATAATCTTTTTGCCCAACGATACCTCAATTGTAAAATGTCCGTCGGATGGATTTGGATATACGGACAGGGGAGCAAATTCATTTTCCGTAACGTATAAGTAACCATCCACTCCATCGCAATTTTCATCTATTCCATTGTTGGGATAATCAGTTGCCAAGGGATGGATTTGAGGATAACCATCATTACAATCTGTACTGTCGAGAACATATCCAACCGGAAGAGAACAGGCAATTTGAAAAACATCGGAATTTCCGTAACCATCACTATCAGAATCTTCAAAATACATAGTTGAAGCAATTGTTACACTCACTTGATTGTCATCGCAATCCAAATGATTGGTAACATATCCGGGAGGACATGTACAAGCTACTTCAGAAACAGAAAGATCACCGTATCCATCTGAATCATTATCTGCATAAAATGTCTGCGAAGCGAAGGTTACTGAAGCATTTTGATCATCACAATCGGAATTCGTTAATACATAATGAAGTGGTGGGACACAACCTATAAAGGTTACAGCTTCATTCCCAAATCCATCTTGATCTATATCCTCGTACCAAATTGTATTCGGATGAATCAAAGAATCGGCATCGTTACAATCTGTACTATCTGTTGTATACCCCAAAGGTAAATTACAGGCTGATTGTGAATTATCTGGATCTCCAAAACCATCACCATCATTATCTGAAAAATAGATTTGAGGTGTAACCGGGTCAACAGTTCCTGTTACAGATACATTGTCATTTCTCCATGTAGTCGACGAAGCTGCTGCTGAAGTGAGATAAAACCGAAAGGTAACCGAATTCAAATGACTATGAGAAATTGGCAATGAAATGCTTGTTGAATATACGGTTGTAGA
This sequence comes from uncultured Flavobacteriales bacterium, assembly GCA_903899795.1. Taxonomy (GTDB): domain Bacteria; phylum Bacteroidota; class Bacteroidia; order Flavobacteriales_D; family Crocinitomicaceae; genus CAIUKX01. Next base: position 1,632 of record CAIUKX010000031.1, on the reverse strand, counting down.
TGATGTTCCCGATCCTAAATCTGTTGAAAAACCATCAACACTTGAACGTATATACCAGGTCGGAACTGAAGTTACATTACTTATCCGGTGCGAAAATGTTAAATTACTTAGTGAAAAATCATAACATGAATCGGCAATGATTGAAAATTCATTGTATTCATCCAGATTAATCGTGGCTGAAGTATTCCAGCCACTGTTATTATAGACATCATTCGTTGACGAACAATTGACTCCTGAAGAATTGTAATTGCTGAAAACTGCATTCAAAGGTTGCGCAGTAACGTTTGTATATGGATTAGGACAAGCACCTGTTCCTGTAAACTCATAAATTGCTAATGACTGAGAATACAGCTGAAAATTCAAAGTCGAAATGAACAAAAGACAATAGATGGTACGCATTTTCTTTATTTTTTGAGTCAAATTTAAAAACTATTCAAATAGTTTCAAACTAAATGCAAAAAAAATATTTTATTGCGCCAACTACTTAATGCTGATGTTCTTCCTGATCTTCTTTACTACCAATTGGAAATAATTTAATTGCATCTTTTTTGTTTTGCAAGTGATCCAATAAATCTTCCAACTGTGCTACTGTGAGATGTTTCGCAATCAATTTTTTATCCTTGTCTACCACCAAAATCTGGGGCGTAGTTTGAAGATCAAAATAATGATGATAATTCAACGATTCTATGTTGGTAAATTTTGGCACAAACTCACTCGCATCCTTTAATGCTGCATTATAGAGTGACTCTGTCAGTCCAACATTGATAAAATTTAGATCATTATCTTTTATGTATTTTTTCCATTTGACAAAGTCCTCCCCTATTGCGTTTCCAATTGTAAATACATCTACACCTCGTTCCTTTAATTTCTTATTGTATAACTCTCTTAATTTCGGAGTTGTTTGCTTACAGTGACCACAATCCGGATCCCAAAAGTAAAGAATCGTGTATTCATTTTTTAAGCTGTAATAATCCAGCCATTTTGTATCGGAAGTATCTCTCAAACAAACATTCGGTGGACGATCACCGATAATCGTGTATTGCATTTCCTCCACTCTATCGGATAAATCTTTCAGTTTATCTTCGGGCATCCAAAAAGCCGGAGATTTTCCTTCACTGTTTTTTGTCATGTAATACCGTTGTGCCATTCGAATAAAGACTTCATCCATACCCATCACATTGCTTTTTTCATAGGTTGAGGTAAGCCACGAGACACAATATTCAAACATTTTTGACTTTGGATTCAACTGATCACACAGCTTAAAAGCATACTTGATAATCGTATCAGGATTCTGAATCATCATCGTTTTACCAAAATAGGTATCGAGCTTTGTGTGAAAAATGGGAACATTTAATAAACGATCATCTTTAAAATCCACATTATCGAAAAAGTGATCGCGGAAGTAATGATAAGAGAACAATGAATCCAATGGTTTCCCATCTACACCTTTCGGAGCTTCAGGAACTTTGATCTCCATCCCCATTTTAACTACTTTGGCAACGAACTTATCATTATTGGTTGTGACTAAATTTAGCTGGTAATTGTATACATCTTTTGAAATTTGCTCCATGTATTTTGGATCATCTTTATGCAATTTTGCATCTTCCCTCTTTTGCGACAAAAATTGAATAT
>CAIUKX010000030.1 GCA_903899795.1 uncultured Flavobacteriales bacterium | reverse complement strand
GGTAATTATATTTTTTACATTCCATTTTGTCTAAAAAATTAGATATATTTTTCTAAAGTTAACCCAAATTTGCTTATCGTTTCTTCAATTTCTTCAATAGTATTTTGATGTCCTATGCCAAAACGAATCGAAGAATGAATTAATAGATTCGATAATTGTAAAGCTTGTAAGACATGTGACGCTTCTTGTTTATTACTCGAGCATGCTGCTCCCGATGAAACTGCAATGGTTTTTATATTTTTCATGAGTTCCAACGATGGTATACCATTGAATGAAATATTAAGATTATTTGGTAATCGTTGAATATGTTTCGATGCTTCTCGTGCTGAACTATATTTTGATTTTAATAAATCTATTGATTCAATATTTGTTCCATTTAATTGAATGAAAGAAAATCGTTCAATTAATGAATAATAGAGGTGATTTCGAAGACTAAGGTATTTCCAAAATCTAGTCTCAAATTCCTCCTCTGATTTTTTGATTGCTTTTGCAAAACCAATAATTCCAGGAGTATTTAATGTTCCTGATCGAATCCCATTTTCCTGCCCACCGCCAAACATTAATGGTATTATTTTACATTTTCCTTTTGTACGCCTAATGTATAAAAGCCCGACTCCTTTTGGTCCATATATCTTGTGTGCCGATGCAGAAAGAAAATCAATATGATATTCATCGACATTTATATCAAGTTTCCCCATTGCTTGGGCTGCATCTGTATGGAAAGCTATTGAATGTTCTAAACAGATTTTGCCAATTTCTTTAATTGGATTAATACTTCCAATTTCGTTATTAGCAAAAATAACTGATACAAGAACTGTATTTTTTCGAATTGCTTTTCGAATTGCGTCTATATCTACAATACCTTCTGTTGTAACAGGAATAATAGTAAACTCAATAAAGGGCGCATTTCTTTTTAATGCTTCAAGTATACATTTATGTTCTGTTTCTGTTGTGATTACATGAACAGGTTGATCAGCTGAATAGTCAATAAGTCCTCTTATCAACATATTATTTGATTCTGTAGCTCCACTTGTAAAAATAATATCTTCAGGCTTTGCTTTAATACTATTGGCAATGGTTACCCTAGCTTCTTCAATACCGTCATTCGATTCCCATCCGAAAATATGTTCAGAACTACTTGCATTACCATATTTTTCTGAAAAATACGGCAACATAGCCTCTAGCACATCACTATCAATTTTGGTAGTTGACTGATTATCCAGATAAATATTTTTTGGCATATATATTTTCTTTTAACACTCAATATTATACCGATCGCCATCATTATCCCACAGAAAAGCATTGATAATTTTATTTGAGTTCATTTTTAAATTGTTGTCTAAAAAAATGCTGAAACAAGCTTTTTTCCCACAAATCACTTTCTGTTTATCAAAAACCTCAGAAAAATCTACTAGTATGAAATCTTTTGCATGCATAAATCGCTGATTTAATTTCATGAAAATATCAGCATAATGTTGTCCCATTATTGTTGGGCATTTGACCATCC
>CAIUKX010000029.1 GCA_903899795.1 uncultured Flavobacteriales bacterium | reverse complement strand
CTTCACCGAAATAATTGTTATCCAATTTGACATATTTACTTTGGTTAACGATCCCTGAATTCAAATCTACCTGCGCGACCATACTTTCACCGTATTGTCCGGTTCCTTCATACAAAGTTCCATTGTTGAACTCCAGTCCTTGCGTATAGCTCGAAGTTAAATGCGGATAACTTGAAACAACTTTGGCGAACCAAACCTGAGGTACAACATCCGATAAAACCCTAACAAATCGATTGTCTTCTCTGGTCTCACCATTTTTCAAAGTTGAAATCAAACTGATTGGTTTTGTTCCCAGTCCATAATAATCTGCATTGAAGGGAAATTTAATTTGACCTTTCGGATGTTCCCATGTATGAAAAATACTGTCGTTATATACCAAATCCAATTTCTCTACGTCGTCCGAAGTAACATTGATACTCAATACCACATCCTGATTCCATTTCGTTGCCAAATTATCTTTGAAAGCAAACTGAGCAGGGATAAATTCAGTTTCAACATCTGTATCTTTTTTCAAAAATGGAAAAATCATTGCTCCAATAAGCAAAACGACCAGGCCGATAACAACATACTTTTTCATATTTTTCAGTAAAGCGTTTTCAATAAATTTTCTATTTCGGTTGCATCAATGGATGAATGAGAAGCAGCATAAATGACTTTATTCTGATCCATAACTATCGCTTGTGGCGACTGATGCTCGACTCCTGTTATTCTTTCTATTTCATTTGAAATTGCCCGATAAGCCAGCAAATCCAAATAATATATCTCACACAAATCATTCTGACTTGTCCAACTGGATTCAAATTGCGACTTTACTGCGGAAGAAACACCACAACGTGCACTGTGTTTGAAAATTAAAATCGGTTTTTGAGAAGAACTTTCGATAATCTCTTTTAATTGTTCCACAGACGTGATCGAAATCCACGGAAGTGACGTTTTAGCTGCGGAATTAAACGAAAATAAGCCCATAAATCAGATTCCCCCTGTAAATTGTTTCAAGAAACGAACATCGTTTTCAGAGTATAAACGCAAATCATTCACTTTATATTTCAACTGAGCGATTCTTTCTATCCCCATTCCAAAAGCAAAACCGGAATATTCTTTCGAATCGATACCACAAGCTTCCAAAACAGAAGGATCAACCATTCCACAACCCAAAATCTCCAACCAACCTGTATGCTTACAAACATTACATCCTTTGGCATTGCAGATACTACACGAAACATCAACTTCCGCGCTTGGTTCCGTAAACGGGAAATAAGATGGGCGAAGTCGAATCTGAGCATTTTCACCAAACATTTCCTTAGCAAAATACAACAGGGTTTGCTTCAAATCGGCAAAAGAAACTTTCTTATCGATATACAATCCTTCCACCTGATGAAAAAAGCAATGTGCCCGGGCTGAAATGGCTTCATTTCTAAAAACTCTGCCCGGTGAAATCGTACGAATCGGTGGTTTTTGTCCCTCCATTACGCGTACCTGAACAGATGAAGTATGTGTACGAAGAGCCATTTCAGGACCTCCGTTTGTATCAATAAAAAAAGTATCCTGCATATCACGTGCCGGATGTTCCGGAGGGAAATTCAATGCTGAGAAATTATGCCAGTCATCTTCAATTTCAGGACCTTCGGAAACCGAGTAACCGATTCGATTGAAAATTTCGATAATTTCACTTCGCACCAACATTAAGGGATGTCTGCTTCCAACTTGTGAATCTTGCCCAGGTCGAGATGTATCAATTGTAGAAGTTTTCGTTTCAATCGATTCGATGGATTCTCTGTAAACTTTGAATTTTTCTTCAGCAACCGTACGTAAATG
>CAIUKX010000028.1 GCA_903899795.1 uncultured Flavobacteriales bacterium | reverse complement strand
CTTGAGCATTACCTGCAAGAGATACAAAAAGAAGGAGTAAGAAAAAGAATTGTTTCATGATTTCAGAATTACGTTATGCTAAGTTATCTAAAAAAAGTTTTGCTTGAACTACAGCATATAAACCTGCCGTTTCAGTTCTTAATCTGTTTTTTCCTAAAGATATGGTTTTATAGCCAGATTCCATTGCTTTTTCAACTTCTTTGAGTGAAAAATCGCCCTCTGGACCAATCAGAATTGGACAATTTTCCGCTTCGAAAGTTTGATTAATGTTAAATTTTTCAGCTTCATAGCAATGAGCAATCAAACCTTTAGGATGATTTTTTAAGAAAGTATTGAAATCCGTCAAGGGATTTAACCGAGGTAAATACAAGCGCTTAGATTGTTTCATGGCGGAGATAAGAATTTTCTCCAACCGTTCTTCCTTGATTTGTTTTCGTTCGGAATTCGAACAAAGTAAAGGAGTAATTTCAGTAATACCGATTTCAGTCGCTTTTTCCAAAAACCATTCCAGTCGATCCATCATTTTTGTCGGAGCAATCGCAATGTGAAGTTCCTGACCGGAATCTTTTTCATCCTCAAAAGAAGTAATTTCTACCTGACAATGTTTCGGATTGCTATCCATAATTTGTGCTTGAAAATCCTGCCCTTTACCATTGAGAATAGATATTGTATCACCGATTTTCAATCGCAATACTTTACACGCATGTTTCGATTCCTCTTCGGTAAGGGTGTGAAGCTTCGTGTTTTTTTCTACTCTCGGATCGTAAAAAAGATGCATAAATCTAGTGTAAAAGTCTGTAAATCATTTCGCGCATTAGATCTCCCTGCGAAAAAGAAGAGTTTCCAATTCCTTTGGATTTTAGATCGTACTCGTGCAAAATAGCAATATTGGCAGCAATTTTTTTGGGATTATAAACTTTCGTGGCCTGCATCAATTGAGTAGCCACAAACGGTTGAATTTTCAGAGCTGCAGCAACAGCTTCCTTGTTTTTATTCGGAAGAAAATGAATGCGCATCAACCGACTGAAGAAATTGAATGTCGCTGGAATAACAACCATCATATCTCCAGCTTTCGGGTTGTGCTCAAAATAATTGGCAATTGAAAATGCTTTTGGAACATCCCTCACTGCGATAGCATTGGTTAATTCAAAAGGATTGTAATCCTTAGATATTCCAATATTTTCTTCAATATGAATGTCATTGATGGCCGTACCTTTTTCAAGTAACAAAAATAATTTACTCAATTCATTGGTGATACGACTTAAATCGCTTCCTAAGAATTCAGCTAGTAAGATACTTGCTTTTGAGGTAATTGTATATCCAACTGTTCTGACATATCCTGTAATCCAATCAGCAAGTTGATAATCTCTTACCTGCTCTGACTTGAACATCAGACCATTTTGAGCAACGACTTTTGCAATTTTTTTACGGGTGTCAAATGTTTTGTGCTTGTAATTGATTACAAAAACCGTTCGATCGGATGGATTTTCAAAATAGGATTCAAGCTTATCAAAATCTTTCAAATCTTGAGCTTCCTTTAGAATAACTAATTTATATTCCGCCATCATTGGATATCCCTTCGCTTCAGATATCACATTGAGCACATCTGAATCTTTTCCATACAAAATAGCCTGATTGAAATCGCGTTCATGTTCTTCAAGAACGTTGTCAACCAATGCTTTCGTAATTTCATCAATAAAGTACGCTTCCTCCCCATGAAGGAAATAGACCTTTTCGAATTTTTTACTTTCTATGTCTTTTATGATCGCTTTGTGATCCATTTTCTTATTGTTGGGCCATTGCATGCAATGGTTTTACTGTATTTATCGTTCTGTTTTTATACCTTCCGTTATTGTTGAGACGTTGTTATATTGTTGAGACGTTGCAGTGCAACGTCTCTAGCCAGCGGCACAGGTTTACCTGTGCTGCTCCCAAATCTGAACCAATTCCACCATCGTTTGAACTGCCTTCTGCATATCTTGTACACTCACGTATTCGTGGCGCGAATGGATTGCCATTTCGCCGGTAAAGATATTTGGACAAGGCAATCCCATAAAAGAAAGTCGTGAACCATCTGTTCCTCCGCGAATGATCGTCGCTTCAGAATCAATACCAATTTTTTTCATCGCTTGAATGGCATAATCGGTGACAAATGGTACAGTGTTTAAAACCTCTTTCATGTTTCGATATTGTTCAGTGACCTTAAAGTTATATTCTAACTCAGGATATCCGGATAGAACATTTTCAAGTATTTGCTTTAATCTGTTTTCATGTTCAACGAGTTTTTTTGTATCGTGATCACGGATAATGAATCCAATAGTTGCAGATTCTAATTCTCCTTTAATGGAAGTCGGATGAACAAATCCTTCTCGTTTTTCAGTCGTTTCAGGAGACCATTCGTTTTTTGGTAAAGCAGCGACAACTTCGGAAGCAACTTTAATTGCGTTAACCATTTTGTTTTTTGCATATCCGGGATGAGCACTAATTCCATGAATGGTGATTGTAACCGCATCAGCTGAAAATGACTCATCTTCAATCGATCCTAGAGTTCCTCCGTCTAAAGTGTATCCGAAATCAGCATTTAATTTTTTCATATCCAGGTGTTCGACACCACGGCCAACTTCTTCATCAGGTGTGAATAGAATACGGATTTTTCCATGTTTTACCTGAGGATTATTGACTATGTAATGAGCGAAATCCATAATAATGGCTACGCCCGCTTTATCGTCTGCTCCAAGCAGTGTTAATCCACTGGCTGTAATGATATCGTCTCCGATTTTTTTCTTTAAGTAAGAGTGTTTTTCAGTTGTGATAACTTGGGTAGTGTCATCGGGCAAAGTAATCGGATTTCCATCGTAGTTACGGTGAACAATTGGTTTTACGTTTGTCCCGCTGCAATCCGGAGCTGTATCCATGTGAGAGCAAAAACACAAGGTTGGAACAGCATGATTTACATTACTTTCAATCGTTGCATAGACATACCCCCATTGATCCATTTCTGCATCTTTGATTCCAATTGCCAGTAATTCTTGAACCAGGACTTTAGCTAGATCTTTTTGTTTTTCTGAAGATGGAAAAGAAGGTGATAATGGGTCAGATGTCGTATCTATTTGTACATATTTCAAAAATCGTTCTTCAACCGTATATGTGTAATTGTTCATTGTTTTTTTGTTTGGATTCAAATATAGGGATTAGTTTGATTTTTCTGAGGCAAAATAGGGCGAAAAAAAAGTAGATACGTAACATATAACGTATCTACTTTTAATCGTAATTTCAATTTAATCTTAAAAAATCTCGTTTGCAGAAAAATGGAATTTCCCTTCGATTTCAGCATTTTCGTCTGAATCAGATCCGTGAACTGCATTACGACCTTTGCTCTCAGCATAGGCTGCACGAATAGTTCCCTGAGCTGCTTCAGCAGGATCTGTAGCGCCGATTAATTTACGGAAATCTTCCACTGCATTATCTTTTTCCAAAATAGCTGCAACGATTGGTCCTGAACACATATATTCAACCAATTCACCATAGAAAGGACGTTCAGAATGAACTGCGTAAAATTCTTTTGCTTGAGCTTCAGTTAAGCGAGTGTATTTCATCGCTTTAATAGTGAAACCTGCACCGATAATCATATCGATAATTTTTCCCATGTAACCGTTTTCGATTGCATCAGGTTTCAACATTGTAAATGTTCTGTTTGTTGCCATTGTTTATTTTTTAATTTCTTAATGTGGCGCGAAGATAACCATTAATGTTTAATGTTGAATTATGAATTATGAATT
>CAIUKX010000027.1 GCA_903899795.1 uncultured Flavobacteriales bacterium | reverse complement strand
TTCCATTTTATTTGCTCAACCTTCTATTACATGGCAGAAATGTTTCGGAGGAACAAAAATGGATAATGCTTATTCGGTATCACGTACAAATGACGGAGGGACTATCACTATTGGAGAATCAACTTCGAATGATACGGATGTGAGCGGGCACCATGGGAGTATGGATACTATTGATGTTTGGGTAGTAAAAACAGATGCTTCGGGAACAATCGAATGGCAAAAATCATTCGGTGGTTCTTTGATAGACTGGGGTTCCTCAATTATTCAAACGACTGATGGAGGTTATGTTTTGGTGGGGACAACTTATTCATCCGATGGTGATGTGATTGGATTTCATCCAGGGGTTAATTCTCCTGACGTATGGGTTTTGAAGTTAGATGCTAACGGAATTATTCAATGGCAGAAATGTTTGGGAGGGAATCAAGGAGATTACGGAAGAAGTATTGCGGAAACGAATGATGGTGGTTTTATCGTCGGAGCAGCAACGCTTTCAAACAATAATGGAGATGTAGGAATTAATCATGGTCATTCTGATATTTGGGTGATAAAATTAGATATAAATGGAACTATTGTCTGGCAAAAATGTTACGGAGGAACATCATTTGAAGGACCTGTGTTTACAAATACGACAGGAAATAATGTAGCTGAAATGAAGGTTTTTCAAACGAATGATGGAGGATACTTTGTATCGAGTTCAGCATGTTCAGGTGATGGTGATTTAACTTTTCATAATGGAAGTACAGCAATTGGTCACGATGATTACTGGGTTTTAAAATTAGACAATGCAGGTGCAATACAATGGCAAAAATCAATAGGAGGAACAGCTATAGATTTGATCTTTTCATCTATTCAGGATTCAAATGGTGATTTTGTAGCGGCCGGTGCAACAATGAGTAGTGACGGTGATGTCGGTTTTAATTACAGTGCGACTTATGATATTTGGATTGTAAAATTTAATAATGCAGGAACGATCCTTTGGAAAAAAAGCTACGGTGGGATAGGAGCTGACCGAGCTTTATCAATTACTGAAACAAATGATCATGGATATTTCATCGTTGGACAAACGGGTTCTCCAAATGGTGGCTCAATTGCAGGAAGAATGGGAGGAATGAACGATATTTGGGTTTTTAAAACGGATAATTCAGGAATTTTACAATGGCAAAAATGTCTCGGAGGATCGAAAACTGAGTTGGGATGCTCAGGTTTTCAGGAGGTTGATGGATCGTACTTTGTGGCAGGTTATACAAGTTCAAACAATGGGAATGTAATCGGTAATCACAGTGTCGGAGCGCAAATGAATGCGATTACAGATGTTTGGATGGTGAAATTATCGACTTTACCAAACAATGTAATCAGCGGAAATGTTTTTGAAGATCTGAATGGTAATTGCATAAAAGATACTGGAGAAATTGGATTAAGCGGTAAAGTTGTGAAAGCGATGCCGGGTAATTACTATGCAACAACAGATGGAAATGGAGACTATTCTTTGTTTGTCGATTTAGGTGCTTATACCGTAAGTAATTCTCCTTCCCAATATTACATTCAATCTTGTCCA
>CAIUKX010000026.1 GCA_903899795.1 uncultured Flavobacteriales bacterium | reverse complement strand
TTGACACTAAGAGATGTTCAAGGAAAAGTAGTTTATACTGAAACTGTGAATCAAACGAACAGCAAAGTAAACCACAAATTGGAAGTTGGTAAAACACTTTCTTCTTCTTGCTACTTCCTGGAAGTAAAATCAGGTGAGTCTACAACCGTGAAAAAAGTAGTGGTATTGTAAGATGTTTAACATCTAGAAACAACCCTAGAAAATATAAAACAAGAAAGATCGTCCCAACGGACGGTCTTTTTTTTGTTGATTGAAATCCGGATCACCACTGTTTCCAAATCAAATTCACAAGTTCTGATTGTATCTTAGCATTAAATTGTTTTTGAATAAATGTCCGTCTATTTTTGCTCAAATAGACAAGAACAAAGCATCTTTCACAAACAATTTGATACTCATGAATAAAATTATTATTTACTTGGTTGTTCCCCTGTTCGCTTTAATTACGAATAGACTAATAGCACAAGAATCACCCTTGGCTTGTGGTTTAACAGATAAACTGATTGAACTATATAAAGCACATCCGGAATTAGAGGCTGATCATGCTCGTTTGATGCACAATGCAAAAAGTTATAAAATGATCAAGGGTGTTCAGCAAGTAGTTTATACCATCCCTATTGTATTCCATATCGTTCATGAATATGGTGCTGAAAATATTACCGATGCACAAGTATATGATGAAATGCAAGTTTTAAACAGGGATTACAGATTATTAAATTCAGACACCAACTTGATTGTTCCCCAATTTGATTCGTTGAAAGCCGATGCCTACATTGAATTTAAACTAGCAACAAAAGATCCTTGGGGAAATTGTACGAACGGTATCGAACATATCTACAGTCATGAAACGACTCAGGGTGATGACAATTCAAAATTAAATCAATGGCACAGATCGCAGTATCTGAATGTTTGGGTTGTCAGTTCAATGGACAATGGTCTAGCCGGATATTCATTCTACCCATCGGCTGTTACAGGGACTCGTTTTTATGCTGATGGTGTAATTATTCTAAGTGGTTACATCGGTAGCATTGGAACTTCATCACCCAATACATCCAGATGTTTAACACATGAAATTGGACATTATCTTGGTTTATCCCATACGTGGGGTAGCACCAACAATCCTGGGGTAGCCTGTGGGGACGATGAAATAGCAGATACACCCGTAACAAAAGGTTATTCGACTTGTGCACTGAATGCAGCTCATGTATGCAATCCTTCAATTATAGAAAATGTTCAGAATTACATGGAATATTCTTATTGTTCTGAGATGTTTACAATCGATCAGGTTGCTGCTATGCGCTATAATCTGACAAATACTGTTTCCAACCGTTCCAGTCTAATTACTGACTCGGTTCACCAAATTACAGGAATTGATGTACTATCCCCACCCTTGTGCACTCCGGTTGCAGATTTCTATGCTTCGAAAAAATTTCTTTGTCAAGGGGCTAGCGTACAATTTCACGATGCGTCCTGGAGAGCAACTGTAAATACCAGATCCTGGACTTTCGAAGGAGGAAACCCAGCTACCTCGACAGCTATAAATCCGACGGTCACTTTTGATACACCAGGCTATAAAAAAGTGACTTTATCAGTCACAAACGCAACTGGAACGGATACTAAGACAGAAGAAAGTTACCTGTATGTTTCGCCTCTATGGGGAGATTTCACAGGACCATTTTCCAATGATCTTGAAAGCGGTACAGCAGATTGGTTCCTGATAGATAATCCCGAGAACAATGCCCAACGTTTCCAACTTGCAAATGGCGTAGGTTATAACAACAGCAGATGTTTTAAATTGAACAATTACAAAAACACACAAGATGCGCTTGAATTTACCGACGATTGGTTTTATGACAAACGATTGGGAGGAAATGTTGATGCTTTGATTTCCCCATCATTTAATTTGACAAATACATCTAACGTTTCGGTATCCTTCAAATATGCTTATGCAACAAACGGCACGATACTAACAACAGTTGGTGCTAATAAAGCTGACATCGTTGAGCAATTAAAAATTTATGTTTCAAAAAACTGTGGTGATACGTGGCAATTGAAAAAAACAATCGTTGGTGCTGAATTACTAACTGCAGGATTTGCCGGTGGAGTAGATTTTACACCCAACGCACCCAACCAGTGGAAAACGTGCACTTTTACTTATGCCGCAGGAAGCAGTGATTTCGAAACTCGATTCAAACTGGAATATACAGCTTCAGACAAATCAAATAATTTCTATGTTGATGAGTTTAATGTGAATGGAGCATTGGGTTTGTTTACAAATGATATCAATGATATGGAATTGAATGTTTATCCAAATCCATTATCACCATCGGAAATTATTAATGTTTCGTACATGGCTGGAGAAAGCCCGGTTGAACTAACACTTCGCGATCTTCAAGGAAAAATTGTCTATTCAGAAACAGTTCATCAAACAAATACCAAAGTAAATCACAAATTGAGTACAGGACAAACACTTTCCTCTTCGTGTTATTTTCTCGAGGTGAAATCCGGTGAATTCAAAACAGTTAGAAAAGTTGTGGTATTGTAATGTCATTAGATTTTAGACCAAAGTTTATTTTTTAATAGTAAAGACCGCTTAGTTTGAGCGGTCTTTTTGTTTTTATATTCCGAAAATCACTACAGAAATAAGTATTCATACATTGTTATAAATCAAACTGAAATTGAAATACCTAATGATTTGTACAGTTTAAATTAACATTCATACACTTTAATCAATGACAGTAGACTAATTTTATCCAAACAAATAAAGATCATACATTTGCTTCAGTTCAAAAGGATAAACTTATTAAACTATTGCATATGAATAAAATATTTACTTCACTTTTAATCTCAATTTCAACATTTCTTTGCTTTAAAAGCAGTGCTCAGGAAACCCATTTCAATTGTGGTTTACAACACAAATTACAAGAGCTGTATGCAAAAGATCCTCAAATGGAAATTGACCGTGCCCGCCTGTTGCATAATTCTAAAAGTTACAAGATGATCAAAGGTGAAAAAGCTATTATTTATACAATTCCAATAGTTTTTCATATTATTCATCAATACGGTTCTGAGAATATTCCAGATGCCAATGTGTATGATGAAATGTTGGTATTGAATAGAGATTATATGCTTCAAAATGATGACACTACTGAAGTTGTTACCCCATTTGATACTATCAAGGAAAAAGCTTACATCCAGTTCAAATTAGCTTCCAAAGACCCTTGGGGAAATTGTACCAATGGGATCGAACATATCTATAGTCATGAAACCACTCAGGGTGATGACAACTCAAAATTGAACCAATGGCACCGTTCAAAATACTTGAATGTTTGGGTAGTGTCTTCTATGACAAATGGAGTAGCCGGTTATGCTTTCTACCCATCAAATGACCTTCCTTTCTACAAAGATGGCGTTATCATATTAAACCCATATATCGGTAGATTGGCACCAAGCTCTGAAAATACTTCCCGCGCTTTGACACATGAAATTGGGCATTTCTTGGGATTGGCTCACGTATGGGGAGATACAAATAATCCAGGTGTTGCCTGCGGTGACGAAGGAGTAGCGGATACACCAATTACAAAAGGATGGAACCATTGCCCAACTCCTGATGGATCTAAAATTTGTAATACCGCTGCCCGTGAAAATTACCAAAATTACATGGATTATTCCTACTGTTCAGTAATGTTCACAAGGGATCAAGTTAGTTTGATGCGGTATAATCTGACAAATGATGTAGCTCAAAGAGATCAATTAATCACTGATTCAGTTCATGCTCAAACAGGTATTGATTTGACAAGTCCACCACTTTGTTCTCCTGTTGCTGATTTTCATTCTTCAAAAAAATTCGTTTGCCAAGGTTCAAGCGTACAATTCTTTGATGTTTCTTGGAGAGCGGCAGTTGATACAAGAACGTGGACTTTCGAAGGTGGAACTCCAGCAACCTCTACAGCAGCTAATCCGACTGTGACTTATGATTCTCAAGGATATAAAAAAGTGATCTTAACAGTCACTAATGCTTCAGGAACTGATACCAAAACGGAAGAAAGTTACATCTATGTTTCTCCATTATGTGGTGATATAACAGGGCCGTATTCTAACGATTTGGAAGGTGGTACTGCAAACTGGTTCTTGATTGACAATCCGGAAAACAACTGGGCAAAATTTCAATTGGTAAATGGTGTAGGATATCAAAACAGTAAATGTTTTAAATTGAATAACTACAAAAACACCCAAGATGCTTTGACTTACACAGATGAATGGTTCTATGGTAATCGTTTAGGAGGAAGCACCGACGCTTTGATTTCTCCATCTTTCAACTTGACAAATACTTCGAATGTTACAGTTTCTTTCAAATATGCTTACGCCACAGACGGAACGATCGTAATGACTGCTCCGGGTAACCCGACAACACCAGCTAATGCAGATATTACTGAACAATTGAAAGTGTACACATCTAAAAACTGTGGCGAAACGTGGACCTTGAAGAAAACAATTTTTGGTGCCGAACTTTTAACTGCTGGTTTTGCTGGAGGAGCAGATTTTGCACCTGTGGGAACTACTCAATGGAAAACTTGTACATTCAATTATACAGCTGGAAGTACTGATTATGAAACACGTGTAAAAATTGAATTCACAGCTTCTGATAAATCAAATAACTTTTATGTAGACAACATCAATATTACCGGAACGTTAGGATTGTTTGCAAATGATCTAGACGATATGGAATTGGATGTATATCCTAACCCATTATCTCCACAAGAAGTAATCAATGTTTCATACATGGCTGGAGAAAATCCGGTTCAATTGACACTAAGAGATGTTCAAGGAAAAGTAGTTTATACTGAAACTGTGAATCAAACGAACAGCAAAGTAAACCACAAATTGGAAGTTGGTAAAACACTTTCTTCTTCTTGCTACTTCCTAGAAGTAAAATCAGGTGAATCTACAACCGTGAAAAAAGTAGTGGTATTGTAAGAAAGATTAAACATATAAACTTTAAAAGATCGTCTCCGGGCGGTCTTTTTTCTTTTATACTAAATGTAGAGTGTTTCACATTCTATTCTTTAACTTTGTCAAAATTGTACAAATGTCAAGAACACGCCCTTATTGCTTAACAATTGCTGGTTATGACCCATCAGGTGGTGCAGGAATTGTTGCAGATTGTAAAACCTTTGAACAGTTAAAAGTTCAGGGCTTAAGTGTTCTTACCTGCAATACCATTCAAACAGAAGATCATTTTTATTCCTACAACTGGATTTCACCAGATGTAATAATCGCGCAATTGAACACCTTACTGGACCGATATTCTATCCACTATTTTAAAATCGGTTTAATGCCTGATACCAATCTATTGCTTCAAGTTTTAACAATTTTACACAACCGTGTCAAAGATCCAATGATTATCTGGGATCCGATTTTACAGCCGAGTGCTGGAGGAAATGAATTGGATCAACAACGATTTGAGAAACAATTGGGAGAGGTACTTTCCAAAGTTAGTATCCTGACACCTAATCTCCCTGAATTTAAAAAATTATTCGGAACAAAAACACCTCAGGAAGTTGCAACATCTTTTCAAACAATTATCTATTTAAAGGGCGGGCACGCTGAACAAAAAGGAAAAGATCTATTTTTACAAGGCGAAAAGCAATTTTCCATAAATCCAAAAGTGAAAACCGAATTGGAAAAACATGGTACAGGATGTATCTTTTCAAGTGCGCTAACAGCACATTTGGCTCGAAAATTTCCATTAAAAAAAGCGTGTTTGAAATCAAAACAATACGTTGAAAACAGAATCACTTCCAACCCTACACTATTGGCTTATCACTACTAAACATACCACTTCAACTAAACTCACTTTACAACTACTTCTAAATCGAACATTTTAGTCAATATATTATACACTTGAGATTTTATCTTTAAAACAGATAAATCCTTTTCCTATATTAGATTTATATATAAAAATAGTAGGCATTTTATACATGTCTAGATTAGAATTATTATCCGCAAAAGAATCATACTATCAAACCAACTTTACTAATATATGAAAGCGAAAGATTCTATACACGAGTTGATAAAGGCTTTAACCAAGTCCGAAAAACGATATTTCAAATTACTATCATCACTCCATACCATTGGAGATGAAAACAACTATATTATAATTTTCGATTATATCGACAAACAGACTGTTTATGACGAAGAACAGCTTTTTAAACATTTCAAAGGAGAAGCCTTTTTAAACAAATTTTCCATTACAAAAAAAAGGCTCTATGATCACATTTTAAATGCTTTAGATTCATTTCATGCGGGTTCTTCCGTCGATGCTCAATTATTCAAAATGCTTCATAGCGCTGATATTCTATACAACAAATCACTGTATGACCAATGCCGCACCATTCTCCGAAGTGCTGAGAAATTGGCGGAAAAAAACAATCGTTTTAATCTTCTGCTTGAAATCTCTAAAAAGCAAAAAAGACTGCACGAGAACAAAGGATATGCCGAGATTTCATCGGATGAAATCGCTGAAATCTATCAGCGCGACAATTACCTACATGATCAAAGTCTGATTTATAGTAAACTATGGAATATCAAAAGTCAATTATTTCACTTACTCTCTCACAAGGGAGTCAGTCGCTCGCAAGAAGACATTCTCAATTTTAAAGCGATTATTGATAATCTGGCAAAATCGGTTGATCAGGATCATTTTTACTTTGACACCCATTATTTATTTCACCATATCTATAGCGCTTATTATTTTGCAATCAACGATTTTGAAAATTGTTTCCTTCATCTTCAAACCAATATTAACTTTTTTGAAAAAGAAGTCGTGACCATCGAAAATCAGCCCAATATCTATTTCTCAACCCTGACGAATGCAATTTTTGTCTGTGAAAAACTAGGGAATTACAAGGAAGCCAATTTCCTACTTGAAAAATTAAAACTTTTGCCGAGCACTGTCAATATGGAAAACAATGAAGATTTACAAATCAAATTATTTTCGAGTATCAACAGCATTGAAATGAGTTCATTAACCAAACGTGGTGATTTTGAAAAGGCCTTGAAATTGATCCCTTTAATCGAAAGAGGATTAATGAATTATGATGAAAAAATTTCCGCGCCCAGAAAAGCCTTTTTAGAATTTAAAATTGCTGTCGTTTATCTCGCAATGGGCGAATATTCTAATTCCCTAAAATGGGTAAACAGCATCTTAAATGATAAACAACTGGATCAAAAAGAAGACCTGGTTGCCTTCACTCAATTACTCGATTTATTGATCCATATTGAAATGAAAAACACGCAATTTTTGCCTTATGCATTAAAAAATACTCAACGCTTTCTTAAATCACGTAATCGGGTGTTTGCTTTTGAGAAGGTATTTCTGCACAATATTTCAAAAATCATTAAATCCAACGACATTTTTGAAGTTGAATCCATTTGGGAAACTATTTTCAATGAATTAATACGGATTGAAGACAATTCCATGGAAGCCGTAGCTCTGGAATACTTTGATTTTCAAGCTTGGGCCGAATCAAAATTCAAGCGGAAATCATTTAGAAATATCGTTTTTGAAAAGTTCAATAACCAATTAACCATCAATTATTCCCGATGAAAAGCGCAACAAACCTTTAACGTTTAAAGTTTTTTCTGTGGAAAAAATGTTTTATCTCGGTTATAATTTCAAAAATTGCTACTTTTGACATCCCTCATAATGGGTTATGAGGCTCAAAAATAGTGAAGCATGAGAACTGTACAATTTAGAGAGGCACTTAGGGAAGCAATGAGCGAAGAAATGCGCCGTGATGAGAACATTTTCCTGATGGGAGAAGAGGTTGCAGAGTATAACGGAGCTTATAAAGTATCACAAGGGATGTTGGACGAATTCGGTCCTAAACGAGTGATTGACACACCTATTGCTGAACTTGGATTTACAGGGATTGCAGTTGGTGCATCGATGAATGGTTTACGCCCGATTGTTGAGTTCATGACATGGAATTTTGCCATCCTTGCTGCCGATCAAATTATCAACAGTGCTGCTAAAATGCTTCAAATGTCAGGAGGTCAATATCATTGCCCTATCGTTTTCAGAGGTGGTAATGGTCCTGCTGGACAATTAGCTGCTACACACTCTACCAGTTTCGAGTCTTTCTATGCAAATGTACCGGGTTTAAAAGTGGTGACGCCTTCAACTCCTTACGATGCGAAAGGTTTATTGAAAGCTGCTATTCGTGATAATGATCCCGTATTAATTATGGAATCAGAAAAAATGTACGGTGATAAAGGTGAAATTCCGGAAGGAGATTACATCATTCCTATCGGTGTAGCTGATGTGAAAAGAAAAGGAACAGACGTGACTATTGTTTCATTTGGGAAGATCATGAAAGTAGCTCATGCTGCGGCTGAAGAACTTGAAAAAGAAGGAATTTCCTGCGAAATTATCGACTTAAGAACTATTCGCCCGATTGATTACGATTGTATTATTGAGTCTGTAAAGAAAACCAATCGTTGCGTATGCGTAGAAGAAGCTTGGCCATTGGGTTCAATCTCGTCTGAAATTGCTTATCACTTGCAACGCTATGCATTTGATCACTTGGATGCTCCCGTAATGAGAGTTACACAAACAGACACTCCACTGGCATTTTCACCAACATTGATTGATGAAGCGCTTCCAAATGTGGAACGTATCATGAAAGCTGTAAAAACTACATTGAACAGAAATTGATCTTTTTCAAGTTCAACTTCTTTGATTTTTAAATGAGAAAAATTGCCGTCGTTGGTTGTGGATGGCTCGGTTATCCTTTGGCACTATCTCTTCTTGAAAAAGGCTTTTCGGTAATTGGAACAACTACATCTCCCGAGAAAATCACGTTACTTGCAGAATCTGGTATTGAGCCTAGAGTTTGGTCTATTGCTAATCTATCGGATACAGATCTTGATTTTTTACATTCGGTGAACCTGATTATTCTCAATATTCCACCGAGCAAAAATGATGCCTCAGTAACTTATTCAAAAGCATTAAAAAGCATATGTTCCAGACTTAATAAGAATACTAAAGTTATATTTATTAGTACAACCAGCGTATATCCCGATACCCTTTCTGTAGCAGAGGAAAATTATTGTTGGTCGGAAAGTGACCTTAAAAAAGAAACTGTCTTAGCTGAAATTGCACTTCAGGAAATTTTAAATGATCGTCTTACCATTCTCCGTTTTGCAGGTTTAATAGGGAATAATCGTCATCCAGTACGATTTTTAGCTGGTAAAACAAATCTTGAAAATGGAAATTCTCCAGTCAATTTAATCCATCTGACTGACTCTATTGGATTGATCGAACAAGTCATTCTGACTGAAACATGGGGAGAAATATTCAACGGTTGTTACCCCGACCACCCTAGTCGTGAAACGTACTATTCAGAAAAAGCAAAAACGTTGAATCTTGAACCTCCAAAATTTGCCAGAAATTCTTCAACTTCTAAAATTGTTGATTCAGAAAAATCGATGAGATTATTAGGATATACTTACAAAGCAAAAATATAGCTTCAACTAAACTATTTGTTTCTAAACACTTATACAATCTCTATTCTTCAAATAATTCCAAAATATTCAAATAAAACACCAACAATGTACTTTTATATTTAACTTAAAATTAACCATTTAGATGTTAAATAATTTCTATGTTTGCAAATAATAGTCTACATTTGAACGACTTATTGTAGTTTAGCTAAATGCTGTATTGCTGATGAAAAAAATCCTATTTATTGTTCTAACTTTCTTTTGCTTGAATGTGCACGCATCGCACATTGTTGGAGGGGAAATTTATTACGATTATTTAGGTTCCAATCAATATAAAATATACGTTACATTATACAGAGATTGCTTTTCAAGTGGTGCTGCATACGATGACCCTTTGAGTTTAGGTGTTTTCACCAGTTCAGGACAATTGATCAACAACATTCTTATTCCTTTTCCCGGAAGTACGAATGTGCCAATCACGTTTTCAAATCCATGTGTTGTTCCACCGAATAACGTTTGTATTGAAAAATGTACCTATATGACTACAGCAGTACTTCCACCTACAGCGGGAGGTTACACATTAGCTTACCAACGTTGTTGCAGGGGTCCAGCTATCAGTAACCTAGTTTCACCCTCAAATGTTGGTCTTACTTTAGTTGCTCATATTCCGGGTTCTGAAACAGGATTAACCGTCAATAGCAGTCCACGATTTACCAATTATCCCCCAACCATTCTTTGTAACAATGAAGATTTGGTGTTCAATCACAGTGCTACGGATCCGGATGGGGATCAGCTAGTTTATTCACTGGTTGCTCCATACGAAGGTGCTAATTCTAATAATCCAATGCCCAGTCCTCCTCCTCCTCCTCCCTACGGACCAGTCATTTGGGGAAGTTCATTTTCAACAACAGTTCCGCTTGGACCAGGAGCAAACATCACCATAAATCCCACAACAGGAATTCTTACTGCTTCCCCGCAAATGCTGGGTCTCTTTGTAGTTGGAATCCGTGTACAGGAATACCGAAATGGTGTACTTGTTGGAGAGACGATCCGGGACTTCCTGTTTAGGGTGATCAACTGCAATATTACCTTACAGGCAGGTA
>CAIUKX010000025.1 GCA_903899795.1 uncultured Flavobacteriales bacterium | reverse complement strand
TCGAAACCGACTCGACATCTTTAGTAATGATAAAAGCTGTTTTTGTTTTATAATCCAATCGTGAAATTTTTACGTATGGATTACTATTTAATTGGTTCGTCACCAAAGTTGCTTGTTCATTTGAGTCAAAATTGACCATGCATTGAACAAAAAAAGTTGTAGAAGGTTTTGTTGTAGCTGTCTGCTGTGACACTCCATAAAATGAATGCAACATTAGTACAAATAAGAGCAATAGGCTATAAAGTAGCCTCATAAAAAGTTAAATTATTAACGTAAAGTTATTAATTACACGACAAATGTATACTTATATAATTTAACAAGCAAAAAAAAAGAGGTTAAAAAAACCTCTTTTTTTTTATACTCTCATATTCCTATAAGAATTTAAAGTCTTTTCCAGGATAAATTGCATTCTCTCCTAATTCTTCTTCAATTCGAATTAATTGATTGTATTTTGCCATTCTATCACTTCTTGAAGCTGAACCTGTTTTAATTTGACCTGTATTTAATGCCACTGCCAAATCAGCAATTGTACTGTCTTCCGTTTCACCACTTCTGTGACTCATGACCGATGTATAACTATTTCTAGTTGCCAACTGAACAGATTCAATCGTTTCAGTCAATGAACCAATTTGATTTACTTTCACTAAAATTGAATTCGCAATTCCCTCCTCAATTCCTTTAGCTAAACGTTTCGTATTGGTTACAAATAAATCATCTCCAACCAATTGAACTTTGTTTCCTAACGCTTCAGTTGCCAATTTCCAACCTGCCCAATCATCTTCAGCAAGTCCGTCTTCAATTGAAGCAATCGGGTATTTTGATGTCCAATCTTTCCAGAAATCTACCATTTGACTTGAGGTCATTTGATCACCTGTTGATTCAAAGATATATAATCCTTTTTCTGCATTGTAAAATTCAGATGATGCAGCATCTAATGCTATATGCATATCTACTCCTGGTTTAAATCCAGCTTTTTCAATAGCTTCTAAAACAACTTGAATAGCTTCTTCATTGGAACCTAAACTAGGTGCAAAACCTCCTTCATCACCTACGTTAGTGGACATCCCTTTGGATTTCAATACATTTTTCAAGTTATGAAACACTTCAGTACCCCATCTTAAACCTTCTGAAAATGAAGAAGCACCGAACGGCATTACCATAAATTCTTGAATATCGATCAGGTTATCAGCATGCGATCCTCCGTTTAGAATATTCATCATCGGTACAGGCATTGTCACTGCTCCTACTCCTCCAATGTATTTATACAAACTTAATCCAGATTCTTCTGCCGCTGCTCTAGCTGCTGCCAAAGAAACTCCTAAAATTGCATTTGCTCCAAGGTTCGATTTATTTTCAGTTCCATCCAGTTGAATCATTAATCGGTCCAAACCTTTTTGATCAAAAATATCAAAGCCATGTAAAGCTTCATTCAAGATTGTATTTACATTATTAACAGCTTTCAAAACTCCTTTACCTAGATAGACACTTTTATCACCATCCCGTAACTCTACTGCTTCATGAACACCAGTAGAAGCTCCAGAAGGAACTGCCGCACGCCCAATTACACCATTTACGGTGATTACATCTACCTCAACAGTTGGGTTACCGCGAGAATCTAAAATCTGTCTACCAATTATTTTCGAAATATAGCTCATTGATAAAATGTTATTTGAAATTGTTATTTAGTATTCTTCATATTTGTAATAAACTGATCAAACAGATAACGAGAATCATGTGGACCAGCGGAAGCTTCTGGGTGATATTGCACAGAAAACACAGGTCTACCTTTTATTTCAATTCCAGCAATGGTATCGTCATTCAGGTGTTTATGTGTCACAGTAATTTCAGGATTCAGCCTAACGCTCTCTTTTGAAACCACAAATCCATGATTTTGAGAAGTAATTTCTCCTTTACCCGACTTTAAATTTAAGATTGGATGATTAATTCCTCTGTGGCCATTGAACATTTTTTCAGTTTTCAAACCTTGACTCAAAGCAAGTATTTGATGTCCTAGACAAATACCAAAAACAGGTTTACCACTTTCGATTATTTCTTTCACCAACTGAATCGTCTTTGGCATTGCAGAAGGATCACCAGGGCCGTTTGAAAGCATAAAACCATCTGGATTGAAGTCGGCCATCTCTTTTAAAGTTGTATTCATCGGGAAAACTTTGACGTGGCACCCTCTTTCTACCAGACAATTCACGATATTTCGTTTTACTCCCAAATCAAGTAATGAAACTTTGAATTGTGCATTATCAGGACTCACTTCATATGGAGTTGAAGTTGAAACTTTTGAAGACAACTCTAATCCTTCCATAGATGGAACCTCTGCCAATTTTGCCTTCAACACATCAATATCCATAATTTCAGAAGAGATAATCGCATTCATAGCTCCTTTACTTCTAATGTGGCGCACCAAAGCTCGCGTATCTATATCAGAGATTCCTACTGTTTCATTTTGGATCATAAAATCTTCCAAAGTTCCATCTGCAGCTGCGCGTGAAGCTATATCAGAAAATTTCTTTGTTACCAAGCCAGCGATGTTAATTCTATCAGACTCAACTTCATCATTTTTCACACCATAATTACCTATATGAGGAGTATTCATGATTAAAATTTGTCCGTAATAAGACGGATCTGTAAATACTTCCTGATAACCTGTCATTCCTGTGTTAAAAGCTATTTCACCAGTAGTTAAACCTATTTTACCTATGGCATTTCCATTGAACACTGTCCCATCTGCAAGGACAATTACTGCAGGTTTTCTTTCTTCCATCAATTTTTTTTTGCAAAGTTAGAATTTCAATTTTAAATAAACGAATGATTAATGCATAAAAAAAGGGCAATGTTACCATTACCCTTTTATATTTTGTTAGAATGACATTAATCCTAATCTTCTTTGTTTTCTTCTGTTTCAGAAGCAGCATCACCAGCATCTTCAGCTGTAGGAGCATCTTCAACGGCATCAGTAATTTGAGGATTAACTGTAGTTTCAGCTTCAACTTCAGGTGTAGCAGTAGCTTCTGGAGCTGCAGTTTCCTCTTTAGTTTCAGTTGTATCCTCAACAGTAGTAGAAGCTTCACCAGCTTTTTTACCTCCACGACGAGAACGACGAGTAGTTTTCTTACTGTTATCACTTGTGTACAATTCGTTGAAATCAACCAATTCGATCAAACACATTTCTGCGTTATCACCTAATCTGTATCCTGTACGAATGATACGAGTATATCCTCCATTTCTGTTCGCAACTTTAGGAGCGATATCTCTGAATAATTCAGAAACGATGTCTTTATTTTGCAATTCACTGAAAACAGATCTACGAGAATGTGTAGAATCTGATTTTGATTTTGTTATCAATGGCTCAACATAAACTCTTAATGCTTTTGCTTTCGCAACCGTTGTATTGATGCGTTTGTGCAATAAAAGAGAGCAAGCCATATTAGATAGCATAGCTTTTCTGTGAGCTGTCTTTCTACCTAAATGATTATTTTTTTTACCGTGTCTCATTTTTATAAAATTTCGTAAGTAACGGTTAACTGAGTCTTTTCAAGGTATCGCTTTAGCTCAGCCACCTATTACGCCATTATTAATTTATTGCGATACTAATCTTTATCCAATTTATATTTGGCAACGTTCATCCCGAAAGTAAGACCTTTGTTATCAACAAGATCTTCTAACTCAGTAAGTGATTTCTTACCGAAATTACGGAACTTCAATAGATCATTTTTATTATATGATACCAAATCACCCAATGTTTCCACATCAGCTGCTTTCAAACAGTTCAAAGCACGTACAGACAAATCCATATCAACCAATTTGGTTTTCAATAATTGTCTCATGTGTAATGACGTTTCGTCGAACTCTTCAGAATCCGCTTTCACTTCACTATCTAAAGTAATACGCTCATCAGAGAAAAGCATAAAGTGATGAATCAAGATTTTTGCAGATTCTTTAAGTGCTTCTTTAGGGTGAATAGAACCATCAGTTACAATATCAAAAACTAATTTTTCGTAGTCAGTTTTTTGTTCCACACGGAAGTTTTCAACTGAGAATTTTACATTTTTGATAGGTGTAAAAATAGAATCAACGAAAATAGTACCAAACGGAGCGTTACTTACTTTGTTTTCTTCTGCAGGAATGTATCCGCGACCTTTAATGATCGTAAGTTCCATTTCCAATTTCACTGAAGGTTCCATATTACAGATTACTAAGTCTGAATTTAAAACTTGGAAAGCAGAAGTAAATTTACCTAAATCACCTGCAGTTAATTTATCCTGACCACTGATTGAAACAACCACTGTTTCAGTATCTGTACCCTCGATTTGTTGTTTGAAACGAACTTGTTTCAAATTAAGGATTATTTCGGTAATATCTTCTACAACTCCTTTAATAGTCGTAAACTCATGATCAGCACCTTCAAAACGAACGGAAGAAATTGCAAATCCTTCTAATGAAGAAAGCAAGATTCGACGCAATGCGTTACCAACTGTTATTCCATAGCCCGGTTCAAGCGGACGGAATTCAAACTGTCCTTGATGCTCATCGGACTGAATCATAATAACCTTATCAGGTTTCTGAAAATCTAAAATTGCCATTTTGTTTTCTTCTTTTTAATTGTCTTGCAGTTGCGCGGTATAGAAGATTGAAGAGGTCAACTATACCCTTTAGCTACAATTCAATGTGATTAATTAACTTTAACCTATTGACTAAATATCTTGATGCTAATGCACCGGCTTATTTAGAATATAATTCGACGATTAACTGTTCTTTGATGTTTTCAGGAATCATTTCACGTGCCGGAACACTCAATAATCTACCTGTCATATCAGAAGAATTCCAATCCAACCAGTCGTATTTTTTATTATTTGTTAGTAACGAACCTGTAATCACTTCTAATGATTTAGATTTTTCACGGATTCCTACTACATCACCTACTTTTACAGTATATGAAGGAATGTTTACAACTTCACCGTTAACAGTAATGTGTCTGTGAGAAACTAATTGGCGAGCGCCATTTCTTGTTGGAGAAACTCCCAATCTGAAAATTGTATTATCCAAACGAGTCTCACACAATTGTAATAAGTTCTCACCTGTAATACCTTTCATTCGAGATGCTTTCTCAAACATGTTAGCGAACTGCTTCTCCAATATACCATAGGTATATTTAGCTTTTTGCTTCTCTTTTAACTGAATACCATATTCAGATAATTTACCACCACGTCTTTTGTTTGGACCGTGTTGACCTGGACCGTACTGTCTACGATCTAATGCTTTGTCCGGACCGAAAATCGGATCTAAAAACCGACGAGCGATTTTAGATTTTGGACCTATGTATCTTGCCATTTTTATTTTATTTTAAAAAGAGAGATTATGAATTAAGGCTTTCCTTCGATAATCTTCCGAACTCGGAACTCTCTTTTTTGTTAAACTTACTAAACTCTACGTCTTTTCGGAGGACGACATCCGTTGTGTGGAAGTGGAGTAACGTCGATAATTTCTGTTACTTCAATACCACTGTTATGTATAGATCTGATAGCAGACTCACGACCACCACCTGGACCTTTCACATACACTTTCACTTTACGTAATCCGAAGTCATGAGCTTCTTTCGAGCAATCCTCAGCAGCAACTTGAGCAGCATAAGGAGTATTCTTTTTAGAACCTCTAAAACCCATTTTTCCAGCGGAAGACCAAGAAATAACTTGTCCTGCGTTGTTAGTCAAAGAAATAATGATGTTGTTGAAGGTAGCATTAATATGCGCTTCGCCAACTGCATCTACTTTAACAATCTTCTTCTTTTTTTGATTAGACTTTGCCATCTTTACTTTAATTATTTAGTCGCTTTTTTCTTGTTCGCAACTGTTTTTCTCTTACCTTTTCTTGTACGAGAGTTATTTTTCGTGTGTTGACCTCTTAACGGAAGACCAGAACGGTGACGAATTCCTCTGTAGCATCCGATATCCATTAAACGTTTAATGTGCAACTGAACTTCTGAACGAAGTTGACCTTCCACTTTAATTTCGTTAATAGAATTACGGATCGCTCCAAGCTGATCGTCATTCCAATCTTGAACTTTGATGTTTTCATCAATGTTGTTAGCTTTCAGAATCTCTGCTGAAGTGCTACGTCCAATACCGTAGATGTAAGTCAAACCGATTACACCTCTCTTGTTTTTTGGTAAATCTATACCTGCAATACGCGCCATACCTTTTACTTTTACCCTTGTCTTTGTTTAAGTTTAGGATTCTTTTTATTAATCACATAAACCACACCTTTTCTCTTAACGATCTTGCAATCTACAGATCGTTTTTTTACTGAAGCTCTTACTTTCATTTTTTTTCTGTTTAAGGATTTTATTCCTATTTGTATCTAAAAGAAATTCTACCTTTTGTTAAATCATAAGGAGACATTTCAACTTTAACACGGTCACCTGGAAGAATTTTAATGTAAAACATTCTCATTTTTCCCGAAATATGAGCAGTTACTACGTGTCCATTTTCCAACTCTACTCTAAACATTGCGTTAGATAGAGCCTCAGTGATCACACCATCCTGTTCAATCGATGCTTGTTTAGCCATTTGTTATATTCCTGATAATTCGTTTGCAGTTCTTCTTCCTCTCACACGTGTACCTTCCATCAAACCATCCATGTGACGGTTCAATAAGTAGGATTCTATTTGTTGTAATGTATCTAAAACAACTCCAACCATAATCAACACTGAGGTACCTCCGAAGAACATTGCAAATGCATCATTTACACCTACAATGTGAGCGATAGGTGGTAAAATAGCAACTATTGCCAAAGTCAAAGATCCAGGGAAAGTAATACGCGACACCAATGTATCGATATACTCTGCTGTATCTTCTCCTGGTTTAACACCTGGAATGAAACCTCCTGATCTTTTCAAATCATCCGCAATTTTACGAGGGTTAATCATAATTGCTGTGTAAAAATAAGTAAACACAATAATTAATACGGCCAACAAAGTGTTGTAACCAACCCCATAAATATTACTCAGTTCTCGTTGGATAAAACTTCCTTCACCTGGTTTAGTACCTGAAAAGATCATTACCGGAATTGTCATAATTGCTTGAGCAAAAATGATAGGCATCACCC
This sequence comes from uncultured Flavobacteriales bacterium, assembly GCA_903899795.1. GTDB lineage: Bacteria > Bacteroidota > Bacteroidia > Flavobacteriales_D > Crocinitomicaceae > CAIUKX01. The sequence continues at coordinate 1,803 of CAIUKX010000025.1, read as the reverse complement.
CACTTGCATTTACTTTGATTGGGAGGTAGTTTCTTGCTCCTTGAGCATCAACCGAACGCGCTCCAACCACTCTTTTTGCCGTATTTAATGGAATTTTTCTTACTCCTTGAACAATTAATACTGTACCCATTACAACCAGCATGAAACCGACTATCTCAAGAACAATTTTAATCATGTTACCAGAACTAATCCCAATTTCAGCTAAGAAAGCTTCAGGAAGACGAGCTAAAATTCCAACAGTAATCAAAAGGGAAATTCCGTTTCCGATTCCTTTATCCGTAATTCTCTCACCTAACCATACAGCAAACATAGAACCAGCAATTAACACAAGAATAGTTTGTGTCCACCAGAAGGTTGTCGCGTCTGCAGGCATAGCGCCTTTATTCGCAACATACAATGACAAATAACTTGGTGCTTGAAGAGCACAAATAACGATTGTCAAAATACGGGTGTAATTGTTGATTTGTTTTCTTCCGGATTCTCCTTCATTCTGCATTTTTTGAACAGCTGGTACAGCCATTCCTAATAGTTGCATAATGATGGATGCACTGATGTAAGGCATAATCCCCAACGCCATAACAGAAGCATGAGAGAAACCTCCACCTGAAAACAATGACAGCAATGTTTCAAGTGTGTTTTGTCCTCCATTCTTTTGTGAAGCTTCAAGAGCACTATAATTTACACCTGGTAAAATAATGAATGAACCAACTCGGTAAATAAGAATTAGAGAAAGAGTCAAAATGATTCTCTTTCTCAATTCTTCAACTTTCCAAATGTTCTTGATATTTTGTATAAAACGTTTCATTCCTTAAAAATGTTGGCAAAGTTAATTAGATTTCTGAACAATTACCACCTTTTTCTTCAATTACTGATTTCGCAGTCCCTGAAAATTTGTGTGCAGTAATGTTAACCTTAGATGTCAACTCGCCTCTTCCTAATATCTTCACCAATTCGTTTCTTGACACAAGTCCATTCTCGCGTAAAACTTCAGGAGTAATTTCCGTAATGTTTTTGCGTTCAACCAATGATTGAATAATATCTAAATTAATAGCTTTGTATTCAACACGGTTTATATTCTTAAAACCAAACTTAGGTACACGTCTTTGAAGTGGCATTTGCCCTCCCTCAAAACCGATTTTTGTGCTATACCCAGATCTTGATTTTGCTCCTTTGTGACCTCTAGTCGACGTTCCGCCACGACCTGATCCTTGTCCACGAGCAATTCTCTTACGGTTTTTCGTAGAGCCTTTTGCTGGAGTTAAATTTTCTAAATTCATCGTAAATTCGTTTTATTAAGTTTTACTCAACAACCTTCAAAAGGTGTTGTACTTTCTTTACCATTCCAAGGATTTGTGGAGTTGCTTCTTTTTCAACAGTTTGATTCAACTTTCTAAATCCCAACGCAACTAGCGTAGCTTTCTGATCTGCTGGACGATTAATAGCACTTTTCACGTGCTTGATTTTAATTGTAGCCATAATAAATATCTATTAACCGTTAAACACTTTATCAACTGAAATACCACGTTGTCTAGCTACTGCAACTGCATCTCTCATTCTTGAAAGTGCGTCCATAGTAGCTTTCACTACGTTGTGAGGATTAGAAGATCCTTGAGATTTCGCCAATACGTTGTGTATTCCTACACTTTCCAATACTGCACGCATTGCACCACCTGCAATTACTCCTGTACCTTCTGAAGCTGGTTTAAGTAAAACTTCTGCTCCACCGAATTTACCTTTTTGAGTATGCGGAACTGTTCCTTTCAAAATCGGAACTTTAATCAAGTTCTTTTTTGCATCCTCAAT
>CAIUKX010000024.1 GCA_903899795.1 uncultured Flavobacteriales bacterium | reverse complement strand
TCTCCTGGAAGATAAAACGACATTTATTAAATGAAAATTTAGATGTCAAGATTCCTAATATGCTGATTCAACCGTACATTGAAAATTCAATCAAACACGGTTTTACTGAAAAGAGAGAGGATTATAAAATTCAGGTTATTTTGACTCAACTTGACGAAGAATCGCTAAAATGTGAGATCATTGATAACGGAATCGGAAGGAAAATGTCGCTTGAGAAAAAAAGTCAAAATAAAGCATTGAAAGAACACGTTTCCTACGGTGAGAGGATCACGAAAGAGCGTTTGAAGTCGTACAATCGAAAATCGAAAACATTCGAGTCCAACGTATACGATTTAGAAGAAAATGGTGTTTCGAGAGGAACAAAAGTTGTAGTTATTATCCCAATTTTGAATCAATGATAAAAATAGGAGTGGTCGATGATGAGGAGAATGCGAGAAGAGTTGTACTAAAGTACCTTGAGCGGCATTGTGAAGATTATCAAATCGTTTTTGAAGCAACGGAATATCAGGAAACGGTTGATTTAACACTGAAACATAAACCTGATTTATTGTTTTTGGACATCCATTTATTGGAAGGAACCGGCATTGAAGTTGCGGAAGAATTGCAAGGAAAAACTAAGGCGAAAATTATTTTCACTACCGCGTATAATGAGTATGCTATCAATGCATTACGCTTGCGAGCTTTTGATTATCTCATGAAACCACTAGACACAGAAGAGTTTATCGATTCGTTGATAAGGGTAACAGATGAAATAAAAAAAGAAAAAGCGCAATCTTCTGTTCAGTCAACCATTACCATTACAACATTGTCAGGAACACAGTTGATCGAAAAAAACACCATTCTTTATATCAAAGCAGAAGCCGCTTATTGCTCGATTCAACTTTTCAACGGAAAAGCTATAACTGTTTCAAAACCATTGAAATACATAGAGCAAAAGGTTGAACATAGTCCGGATTATTTAAAAATTCATAAATCGTATATTGTCAATCATGAATTTGTCCATGCGCTGGATCGGACTACCCATGAAGTAGTCTTAAAAAATGGTGAAAAATTACCTATTTCTAGGAGCAATATAAAAACAGTATTTGGTTATTTCAATCCCAAAAACGATTAAGTAAACAATACTATTTTACCGATAAAAAATTTATACCTACTGTTTAGAAATTGGACCCACCGTTTCTGATCGTTATTAAGTACTATTGATCATTCAATACATAGTATTGGGAACAAGGTCGTATTCTGTTCTTTAGCCTATGATGAACGATGATTTACTTTATATAAATACGACGCATGATAAAAATTGGAATTGTGGATGATGAAATCAATGCTATCCGAGTAATCCGAAAGTACCTAGATCGTATGGAAATTAAGCATAAAATAGTATTTGAGACCTCAACATTTGATGAAACGTTGACTTTATCTGAAGAATTTCAGCCTGATTTATTGTTTTTGGATATAAATCTACTGGATTATTCAGGTTTTGAAGCAGCAAAATTATTGCAAGGACTAGAGATTATTTTTATTACGGCATACGACAGAGATCCTGTTCTAGCCATATCAGACAGATCATTTCCTTGCCTATTAAAACCGATTGACTTTCAAGAATTCAAAAACACTGTTGGAAATACGTTAAAGTTGATCTGTCAATAGGTCATTAACCGATAAAAAACTCATAACAACAGTTTAGAAATTTGTTCCTTATGTATTCATTTCCTTGCCGTAATATTGTTTCAACAAACAAAGACAGATTATAACAAAGATATATTACCACCACAATCTAAATCAAAAAAAGAGGTTAATTCATTTTCAAAATGTAATTGCCTCTTTTTTATTTTCAATCAGAAATTTCCAAAAATAGATATGGATTATCACTCAATATTTTACAAAATGACAGTTAAGAAATTCAAAACAGCAGTTAAGAAATTATACAAGGATAGATCAAAATTCTAGTTGTATTCTTGTAATGTAAAGTTAATAATGTAGTGGAATATAAGCCTTCACCAACCACCAAATCAATAGATAGTCATTTCGAAAGGGATGACTATCTTAATTTTAGTTCAAGATTACCGGATAAAGTTAATTCATCATCGGACTCATTTTTTATAAGATTTCAATAAGAACTGTCTGTAGCTATTGATTTTATTACTACATTTCTCGTCTAAAATTCATGTCTGATGAAAAGCTATACGACCATTTTTTTATTTTTTTTACTGTTGTTCTCTTTCGATGGAGTAGCACAATCTGACTCATTGTCCAAGAACGACACATTGGTTTGGTATACGGATTTGGTTACTGCATCTGAACTTTCAAAAGCAAGTAATAAACCTGTGTTTGCCTTTTTTACAGGAAGTGATTGGTGTGGATGGTGTAAAAAATTACAGCGAGATGTATTTGCAAAACCGGAATTTATTCAATGGGCAAAAAATAATGTTGTGCTTTTAGAATTGGATTTCCCGAGAAATAAAACCTTAAGTCCTGAATTGACGCAACAAAATGCTAGTTTACAGCAAGCCTTTCAAGTCAGGGGTTATCCGACGATTTGGATGTTTTTCATGAATAAAAATGCTGAAACTTCAAAGTTTGAATTGCAGGCGCTGGGTTCCTTAGGTTATCCGCAGGGATTTGAACCTGGAAAAGAGCAGGTAAAGTTTTTGGCAGATGCCAATTTGATTCTGAGTAATCAGAAATAAAAAGAGGTGGACTAAAAAATGATTAGCCCAACCTCTTTCTACATTTTCAATATTAAATAATCGTTTTACGTGTTCTGAAATGATTCAACGGATCTTTTGAGAAATTGATTTTGATCTGTTTAAGTCGGTCGTAACTATCACCGAAATATGTTTTTGTTGGTACAGAACTATCTTTGAAACTAATGAAAGCTCCTGAAGTATTCGGAATTTCAAAGTCTCGGCACACCTGCATCCAATCGAGTGCTCTGTTGGTATTTACATAGACTTCGTTATCCTGACCCTTTTCTTTAGCTGTCAATTTCTCATTCCACCACGTTTGGTATTGGATTGTGTAGAGTTTATCTTTATAAGGGAAAGCACTTGCTGTCTTGATTTGTGGATTGATAGTTTGGTAAAATTTTCCGGTGATTGCTCCTAAAGTAATATAGGTGAATAAGCCCTGTGTTCTGTTTTCCTCTGAAAGTAAATTGGAAGTCAAACTCATTAACAAGGCTCTGTATCCTTTCTGCCCCAATCCTTGAGCATCGACCAAACGGGATGTAATTTTGTGCGGTGAAGGTTGATCTAAGTCCGGTGGAAGTGGTTTACTTTTCTTACCATCAGCAATGCGCTGAACATTGTAAAAGGATTCTCTGTCCCATGAACTCATCAGATTCAAACCGTAATTTTTTTGTGAACCACCAATACCGTCAATACGTACCTCATAATTCGGAACACTGCTGTAATGAACCTTTAGAAATTCCTCCAGCATTTTTTGACTGCCATTCCAATATCCGTAAATGATGCAGTTATGATCGATTGTGTTTTCATCGAATTTATCATAGTTGGAATACGGCCATGGTTTCGCAGAAATCTTTAGATTGGTTCCGATTAATTGAATGGTTTCCTGAGATTTGATGATCGTTTCCCAAGATTTCAATACATTGATTGTCGGTGTTTTAGTTTTTGATTTTCCAGAAGAAGTGAAACTGTTCCATTCTACTTCAAATTTGATCAATTCATTCGGTAGCGGAAATGTTTTGATGACAAGTTCGGTAACGATTCCGTAACTCATCCCACCTCCGCCACGAAGCGCCCACAATAAATTCGGTACGGACTCTCCATTGGTTGTGTCAAGCTTAACAATTTCACCGTCACCCAATACAATTGTTGCACCTACCAAACTTTCACAGCACATTCCGGCAATTCTCGTCCACGGACCCCAGCCACCACCCATGGTAAAACCGGCAATACCGACTGTTGCGCAGGTGCCATGTGGGATCATTACTCCCTGAACAGCTAATTGTGTTGTCAGATCTTTGAAACTGATTCCGGGACCTATATGGACATAGGTTTCATTGTTTTTGGTAACGAGGTTGACACTGTTCATTCGTGTGAAATCAATCACAATCGTATCTGTGCCTGTGCACTCACCTTCGTGATCGTGTCCGCCTGAACGCAGTCTAATTTCCAGGTTATTGCTTTTTGCATTGTTGAATACAAGTTGAACTTCCCCGGCTGTTTTACAATAGACAATCACAAACGGTTTGAGTTGTAGACGGGTATTGAAAATCTGGCAAGCCTTGTTGTAGCGAATGACATCGATGAGGTTTCCATCGGCGGCTTCAATTTGATCGCGGTTTATTTTTCCTTCCAAACTACTTAGGAAATTGTACACATTCCGCATGTTTACCACCACCAAACTTTCACTCATGACAACATCTGCCACAAGGTCGGTTTGATTGTTCATCACAGTTGAAACTTCGCTGATTAAATCTCTCTCATCGAGTGTAAAAATAGAGGAATCATATTGATCTTGTGATTTATTCACATTCACAACAATACTTCCGCTGATATTTTCATAAGCTACTGAACAAGAAATTACCGACCAAATAGCATTGCCTTCATTCGACAATTCAATCACGATTTCTTCATGAGGAGGAATTTGATCCGGGAATTGTTTATAGTATCGATTTGGGTTAACTGCTTTTGCTTTTTTCAGAATTTTATCCGAATCATTACGAAGTCGAAGGTATACGCTTAACGAAGCTGGAGTATTTGAGACATCAGATTTTTTAAGTAATTTATTTTCATCTGAAGCAGAAGATTTTACCTTCAATAATCCTTTTTCATTTCCTTTGGCAGGATTGATAAAGGTGTCTCTGATTTCGGATTCTGTCAGAACATTTTTCCAGAAGCTGATTTGTTCTATATGTTCGATCACATTTTCACTTGAAATTACCGGGGATTCTACTTCACTCACCCATAAAAATTCACCGTTGAGGAATAAAGATAAATTATTAGCAGATCGAACGGCTGTTAATTGATGCCAGAAGCCATCGTTTAATCCTGTTTTTTCGGATTGAATACCACTGATTTGGTCTCCATTTTTCACAACAAATTGCAGCACTCTATTAGAAAGTACTGTTATTGAAAAATTGGACGAGTAATCTTTAAACAATGAACCGGACTTATCGGTGTTGAACCAGCATTGTACTGTAAAATCATTGGTCGAAAAGTGATCATTCGACGGAGCTTTTGGTGTAGCTTTCCCCATTTTTGTTTGTGTTTAATGAATATTTAGTAAGTAATAAGTCCACGTTATAAAAAGTACAGGATACCTACTTTTTAAAATCGTTTCTATAAATATAATTTTATTTGTATTAGTTGAACTATTTTTTAGATTAAAATTTTATCAATCTAAGATGAACATTAACAAGAATTTTAATGATGAATTGATATCGAATAAAACAGTAATTACAACTAATTTTATTTAAATCCATTCTTCTTGATCTTGAAGATTATTGGGAAGGTAAGTCAGGTATTGTGTCATTCGGGGAAATGTTCCATGATTGGGGGTTGCACAATGGGGAAGTGCTTGATTCCAGATGATAAAATCACCAGCCTTTCCGGTTATTGGAGTTGATTTTAGCTGTTTTGGGGCTTCATCCCGAGGATTATCAGATTTCGGATTTGTTTGTAGCCAATCGTGCATTTGATGGTGAAAACCGGGGACACAATGAAAAGCGCCTTCGTGTTCGTTGCAATCAGTTAAATAAAGTAGTCCCTGAAGTTTATAAGGAATGGGTAGTTTCAGGCTGGCATCCCAATGAAGAGGGCTTCCACTGAAGCGATAATTTTCAATTTCAGGTGGATTAAAACCGACTTTATCGATTGTTTTATAAATGTCTGAATGTCCGTATAAGTGTTCGTAAGCTTTTTTGATTTTAACGGACTGGCGGATACGATCCAACACTGGATGATCCGAAAATTGTAGCATCATTCCTCGTTTTCCGGGATGCTGTTGATACCAACTGCTAGGATTATCGATTGTTGCATTCAAATAGTTCCAGATTGCTTCGCAAGCATCTTTGCAATCGACTTCATCCACTGCATTTCGAAGAACAATATATCCGTTTTGTTCCCACAACTCCAAATCCTCTTTGGAAAGAACTGTATCGATTGTATTTGTGTTTATTTCAGGCTGGATACGTGTTCTATTGCTAATCCAAGTTAGAAATGTTTCTTTTTCAGGTTTGTTTTGGTGAAGAAAATTCAAGGTCTCTTCCATTGAAATGCCAAGCGAGTAAAGAACTTTTATTCGTTCTTCCCAAGTGGAGATTTGTATTTTCTTTTTTTGAGAAGATGAATCATTTCTCTCTAAAAAATCGAGTAAGATTGTTTCTGTTTCCACTTCTTGCAGATTTCGATCTTACAATTATCCGCCAATCATGACTGTAAAAGCACCCAAGACGATTGATCCTCCGTGTGCTGTTGGATCTCCCATTCTTGCTGCTGGTAAACCACCGATCAGTACCGTAGATGAACCCTTTACAATTGTATCGGGAGGACCAACACAAACGAGTGTATCACCGACTTTGGCTGCAGGAAGGCCACAAATCAATACAGTTGGCATCCCTGGGCCTATTATCGGGCCTCCAACATGTGGAATAGGAGGTACACTTGGAGTCACCATCGGGCATTGGTGCATATCAGTTAATCTTGCTGCTGGAGGCATATCTTTTTAATTTATCGTGATTAATGTACCTTTTAATGAGAGTTGTCCGTTGCTTTTTATATCAGTAGAAGCATCACTTGAAACTGAAAACTGAGAGGTAGCTTTTGTTGATACGCTAGTTCCCTTTGTAGTCACGTTACCAGATGAAGTCAAAGAAATACCGAATTTTCCATTGAGGTTTAGATTTTGACCGGCTTCAAATGTAATGTCGCGATCACTTTTGATCGTAATTCCAGATGAAGACATAATGATTGAGTTGTTATTCTGATCTTCAAGGCTTATTGCTCCAGATTCGTCACTGAGCGTAATACTGTTTTTTCCTGGAGTCCGAAGTGTCAGTATTTTTTTATCCTCATCAAATTCAAGCGCAATTCCCGATTTGGAAACGATTGCTTTCAGGTTATTTCTTTCATTGGGAATTAAATCTTTGTAAGGTTGTATTTTAGTACTGCTGTACATACTTCCAAGGATAATCGGATAGCGTGGATCTTCGTTGAGAAACCCAAGTACTACCTCATCACCGATTTCAGGTAAAAAGAAGGCACCTGCACCGTTTGTTGAATAAAAATTGGTTAATCTCGCCCAAACACCATCACCATTGTGATCGAATAGGGGAATATCCACCAAAATTCTATATTGACTTTCAGGATCTTGTGCAATGCTTTTTACAGTTCCATTGAAAAGTCCTTGAACTCCTGGTAATAATCCTGAGGCAGGAGGAGCCATGATATCAGATTCTTCCGAAGACCAATTCGGTGATAACCCGATGGTAGCTTGGGTGATCCAATTTCCACCAGAAATAGAATGGACAATTCCGGAAATAAAATGATCTCCGCTGAATCGGTCACCAACACCATTAATTGTGATGTATTTTCCCGGATCAACCAATGAACTTCCCTGAAATTTCAATTCTCCTTGAATTTTTGCCAATACACTTTTCAGCAATTGAGCGCTGGACCAGTTTTGCAAATCTTCCGAATCTTGTGGAGCAGTAGTCTGTAACTGAAAATTATTCAGTCCAACCACTTGAGATAATGTTTCACTGGAAAGATTGCCCGGTCCCGAAAAAGAATTGGTTATTTGCTCGGATAAAACAGTTTGATTTTTATAATCCCAGGTACTCGCTTTTACAGAACTTAATTGGTTAATTGCATTTAGTTCCGCATTAAAACCATACATATTGTCTCCGTATGTGATTGTCAGAACCGGAGTTGGTGTCGAATCCGGTTTTACGACATTTATTTGTCCATCAATTACATTGATAACAAGTCCGTTTGCTTCAGCTCTGGACAGTATAAAATCCCAATCTGAAACGTAATATTGTATTTGTTCCGTACTAACAATGGTCGTTTTATCTACTTTGTGTGTAATTCCGTAGGAGCTAATAATCATTGAGATAATATCACTGTCCTTTTGTTTACCAAAGGAGGCAGTTTTTCTCCCGACTGTTATTTTGATCGCTTGATCCCGGCATTCAATCTCTAGGATAGAGCCCATTGAAGCGTCAATTTTAATCATTTGTTTGGTAATGATTCCTTTGAATATCTGACTGTTTTTTGAATCATATCCAGCTTCAATCGTCACGATTTGTCCAGGAACAAAAGTTGCAGATGAACTGGCATCGAACGTGCCTGATTCTGCATTTCCATCCAATACAACAATCTTGGCTGTTGGAATTTTATTCGTTCCCTTTTCAATAGTGACCGAATAGACCTGAAATGTATCAGGTATGGCCGTTGCTCCTACGCGGATAGAGAAGGTAACGGGACTTCCGCTTTTAGCTGCTGTTGATTCCATTGGCATATTTGAATTATCAAATGAATGAAACCAAAGATATAATTTAAATTTATTTTTTAGTCAATGGAGTAGCAAATTTTTGAATAGAAAAACGATCACTATTACACCCGAACACCAATTACCAAAATATCATCGATCTGATCCATTCCGTCTTTCCAATTTTCAAGAAAATCATCCAAATACTTTTCCTGTTCCTGCATCGGTTTTTTTTGGATGTCAAGTAAGAGCTCTCTAAAGCGTTTTGTAGTTATTTTTTTATTTTTATTTCCCCCAAAAGTATCAGCATATCCGTCGGAAAAAATATAAAATGTGTCGCCTTTTTTTAATTTTACTTCGTGACAGTCAAAGTATTGGTTATCTTCTGTATAACCTCCAATCGATTTTTTGGTTGGATTGATTACTTCTACAGAGGTGTTTTCTTTTCGAACCAGCCAAAGTGGTCTGTGTGCACCAGCATATTTTAAGATAAAATTTTTCTCATCGAAAGAACAAAGTGCGATATCCATGCCATCCCTCATGGATTCGTCATTGCTTTTTTGCCGAAGTGATGCTTTAATTACTTTGTTTAAATGTGTCAGTATTTCAGAAATATTTGTACTGTTTGAGAAAGCCTCATCTAACTTTTCCTGAGCAATCATACTCATCAAAGCCCCTGGTACTCCATGTCCCGTACAATCAGCTGCTGCAATAAAAATAGATTTTTCGTTTTTGTGGAAAAAATAAAAATCACCACTCACAATATCTTTCGGTTTATAAAGGATAAAACATTGAGGGAGATAAGACTGAATTATGTCGAGACTTGGCAACTTTGCTTTTTGAATTCGTTTTGCATAATTAATACTATCGGTAACTTCTTTGTTTTTGTACTCTAATTTTTTTGTTATTTGAATTCGTTCCAGCATTTCAGCTCTCAAAGCCGAATTAGCAGAAGAGAGTTCCTTCGTTCGTTCCTCAACTTTTTGTTCAAGTTCTTCATTAAACTTTAAAATTTCATCTTCGTATTTTTTACGTTCTGTAATATCTCGCGCAATTGCCAAATACATTTCTCTATATGGTATTACATTCCATTCTAACCATTTGTAGGTTCCGTCTTTGCAAGCACATCTATTTGTATAGGAAATAATAGAGTCTCCTTTTTCTAGTTTTTCCATTTCCAGTACTGTGGATGCTCTGTCATCTGGGTGGACGAATTCAATTATAGGTATAGAAATCAGTTCATCGTTCGGATACCCAAGTGTTTTTTCAAACGCAGGATTTATGGTCTTAAAAAAGCCATCTATGCCCGCAATACAGATCATATCAACAGACATGGTAAATATTAGATCCCGTTCTTCTTTGATTTTTAGTTGTTCACGTTTTTCTTCGGATGTCCTGATTGCATTTATGATGGATGCTGGAAGTTTTGAAATATTATCTTTTAAAATAAAATCATTCGCTCCCAATTTGACAACTTTCACAGCAATTTCTTCTCCAAGAACACCTGTAACAATGATAAAAGGTACCAATGGAATTGCAGAGGAACAATGCAATAAAGCTCTTATGCCATTGTAACCGTCCAATTTGTAATCACTGATAATAATATCAGGTTTAAATTCACTCAGCAGCTTCAGAAATGATTTTTCGGATTTCGCACATTTGAAATTACAATGAAAGTGTAATGTTGAAATGTGATATTTTATCAGTTCTGCATCCGCTTGATTATCCTCTAATATAATTACATTTAATTGTTTCATTCTTGTTCCTTTGATTTTACAGGAGGCTTATTTAGCAGTAGCCAGTAATAGCCTATTTCTCTAACACTTTTGGTGAATTGATGAAAATCGAGTGGTTTTACAATGTATGAGTTTACACCTAACGCGTAAGCAGCTAGAATATCTTTTTCTTCATTTGAGGAAGTCATTATGACAACAGGAATGTTTTTTGTTCGTTGATCAGCTCTGATTCGTCTTAATACTTCAATTCCACCTACTTTTGGCATTTTAAGATCAAGCAGGATAATTTTCGGATTAGCTAATATCCTGCCTGCGTATTTCCCTTCGCCGAAAAGAAACTGAATTGCCTCTGCTCCATCTTTCAGCCATGTTACATTATTGGCAATATTTTCTTCTTTTAATGCAATAAGAGCCAGTTCTGCATCATAAGACTGTCTTCAACTTACAGAATTTCAACATACGATTGAGTTACCATGATTTTTTAGTTTTTTACATTGTTTATCATTCTTGTCCAATTGTAAAATAAAAGGTTGCTCCTTCCTCAGGTGTCGCTTCAGCCCATATTTTACCTCTGTGCCTGTGAATAATGCGTTGTGCAATAGCTAGTCCGATACCGGTTCCTGGAAATTCATCTTCGGAATGTAACCGTTGAAAAATGCCGAATAAATTGTCGGCATATTCCATATCAAATCCGGCACCATTGTCTTTGATATAAAACACACATTGATCATTTTCGTTTAGGGTATCCACTTCTATTTTAGCATGTTCTTTGTATTTTGTGAACTTTATAGCGTTCCCGATTAAATTTGAAGCGACATGTTTTAGCATTTCTCTGTCAGCTTTTACATCTTCTAAGCTTCCAATTATCAGTTCTATATTTCTCCCAGGTTCACCTAGTTTAAGATCTTCAAAAACCTCTTTGAACAAACCTTTCATGCTAAAAGAAGTAGTATTCTTATTCATTCTTCCCAGTCGTGAAAAAGACAATAAGTCGTCTATGAGACTTCCCATTTTTGCAATGCTTGAAGTGATGATTTCAAGGTATTTTTTTCCTTCGTCTCCTAGTTTGGCATCAAATTTTTTGTTCAATATTTTCGAGAAACCATCTACTGCTCTTATCGGTGCTCGTAAATCATGTGATACAGTGTAGCTGAAACTTTCTAGTTCTTTGTTGATTTCCATCAGTTCAACAGTACGTTCTTCAATTCTTTTTTCCAGATCCGAGTTCATCTTTGTGATAATATTATTTCTTTCCTGAAAATATGCTTCAGCTAACAGCGCCATAGTATAGTCAAGGAAATAACTGAGTCCCCTGCATATGTTGATAGCTTGACGTGAATTTTTTTCATAATCACATCTTATGTATGGATACATGTGATCTTTATACAAATGAATAATTTCGTACCATTCAGAATAACTGATATTCATTTGGGCATACATTATTCCTTGAGTCATCAAATCCTGTGCATACAAGTCCCATCTGTTTTCATAAATAGCCGCACGTTGTAATTTTATCGAGCGTTCTTGCTGCATTTCCTTTTGTTCTGCAGTTTGCTCCTGCAGCATGGGTCCCCACAGCGGATGTTCGGAGAGTGCATGATTTAACTTTTCATTTATTTGTTCGGAATACTTTTGACTGAACTCAAAATATTCTTTAATCATTACCAATTCATCATCTTTGAAAGGTTGATGAGTTGTCACTTGATTACTTGTAGTATTTTCCATGCGATTCTCCATAGTTTAGCTTTCTGAATATTTTCCAGCAAAAATCCCTCGCTTCAGTGATAAAAAATCCATGAAAACCGGAACTATTTTACTCATTAAGAAGAGGTAAATAGTTTAACTTTTAAGTCCTAATTTTTAGTTTTCAGATAGTTTATTATCAACTATTTATCAGATACAAATAGTAGTAAAAAGCGTATCTTCTGATAAAGTTAACTAAAATAATAATAGGTTGTATTTATATAACTAAAAAAATAAAGGTTATCCCGAAAAAAGTTCGTTTTTTATTAAAAATTCAGGTAGAATATGTAGTTCAGACTGTTGCAACAGTTAATTCAGGTTTAGAATTTTAGAAATTTTTGAGAAATATGGTTACATCTAAACTTTTTGGATTTAGTTGGGATTATTAGAAATCCAAAGTTCAATTTTAGTGTTCAGTGCTGATTTTTATTTATACTCGGAGTAGGTTTTTAGGTTCATGACGAAAGCCTAAAGAAAATGAAGGGATGAAAAAGTAGACAAATTTCTCATCCCCAATTTGAATTCAATACACTACAGGCTATACCACTCTTCATGTGTTACAACATCAGCTTGTCGTGGAAAAACTTTGGTGGTCAAAACCCTGTGAACTTCTTCGTCCATATCTGCACAACAATCTGAGATGACGGTAATTTTGTAGTCTTTGTCGGCAGCTTCCCTTAGAGTTGATAAAACTACACCACTCGTAGCAATCCCCGTTAGAATTATATGCTGAATGCCTTGTGCTCTCAATACTACTTCCAGGTCACTTCCGGTGAATGCGCTCACACGTCGTTTAGTGATAATCACATCAGTTGGCAGTGGAGCAACTGAAGGATCTATTTTCATCCATTCATTGACATCGACAGTTGCAAATCTTTCTTTACTCAATGCAAAGCTTTTGTTTTGAAGACTGATTTCAGGTGTACCAGTTCTAAACCCTACAACCACGTACAGGACTGGAATATTTTTCGATCTGGCATGGGTAATTGCTTTGGTTACATTAGCAGCGAATTCTTCCTTGTTCGGAATCATACCGAGGATGGCAGTTTGCATATCCATTACCAGAAGAGCCGTATTTTGTTTATTCGATTGCATCGTTATTTAGTTTTAAATTTATTTTTATTTCAATTACTGTATTACCACTTAATCTATAACAAGCTACGCTTTTTCTTCCACGACTTCAATGAGCGTTTCTCGTTTCTTATTTGTGAGTTTGTCACTTCTCAGAAAATTAGAAAATACCAAAGCGATGATGAACGCAAGTATGCCTTGGCATAACAGTGTATTGGGTGCCCCGATGTGTTGAGAAATTCCTCCAATAAGCAAACTTCCAATGGGGAGCATTCCGAAAACTGTCATGGCTAAAAAACTCATCATGCGGCCCCGCATAGCTGCATCTGTATGCACTTGTATAATCGTGAGGCAAATGGTTGTTTGCGACATGGCTCCAAATCCTATTATAGTAGCAAAAAGCATGGCCAGTGGAAAATAATTCATGTGTGAAAAGAGCATAAGTCCTGCTCCTAGGAGCAATAAATTTATCAGTAATACAATTTTAAGATCGGCCCCTTTTTTTAATGCTGCCAAAAACAATGTCCCGATTAATGCTCCGAGCCCCATAAAACTATTGATGTAACCAAAAGTAGCAGCATTACCTTTGAAAATCATTTTTGCAAATTCTGGTAATAAGGTATCGTAGGGTTGTACCAAAAGACTAACTAGAGAAAGCATGAGGAGAATAATTCCAATTGCAGGAGCTTGTTTTACATAGGAAAATCCATCCTTTAGTTCAGAAGCGATGTTCTTTTTTATGGTTATTGGTTTATGTGTCGGGAGTTTCATAAATACAAGTGAAACAATAACAGCTAAAAAACTGATTGCATTTAAAAGAAAGCAAATTCCGGCTCCAAATTGTACCAAAACAATACCTGAGAGTGCAGGACCGATTAAGCGGGCAAGGTTGACCATTGAGGAGTTTAATGCAAGTGCATTGGGAAGATCTTCTTTATCATGGACCAATTCATGGATCAATGGTTGTCGTGCAGGAACATCAAAAGCATTAATAATTCCCAGAATGACACTCAAGGTTAGAATTTCCCAGATTACGTAATGATTGGTGAGGATTAATATTGCCAGTAATACTGCCTGGATCATTGAAATGGTTTGTGTCAGCAGTAATATTTTATAGCGATTGTAGCGATCAGATGCAATTCCACCGAGCAATGAAAAAAGAAACGATGGAAACATGGTCAATCCCAACATAAAGGTTGATTGTGTCATGCTGTAAACGACCCAACTCACAGCAGTGCGCTGCATCCATGTTCCGATTTGAGAAACCGATTGACCACAAAAGAACAATGTGTAGTTTCTATTTCGAAATGCTCTGAATATGCTTGCCTTGTTATCCATTTTCCAATTTTTGACTCCAGCTCTGTTAATTGGAGTCTATGATGCGTAGCAACGATGATAATTCTAATGTGTTCATAATATGTGTCTAAACTTATAGGTTTACTTTATAAATATACTTTCTTTTTCTGCTTAAATTTTAAAAAAGGTTTTTTTAACAATTCAGTACTGTTCACCCTTCTGAAAGCTCAAATTAAAAGTCTATATTTGTTAGGCAATGAAATTTATCGCATACATATTAATCATTCACATAAGTTTCTTATCTGTTCAAACGGCAGTTGTGAACTCGATTATATCTTGCGTAAAAACTTCAGAACAGACAAAGGTGAAGTGTGACAGTCATTGCTGTAACGAAAATAGCGATGAGAATAATCCTGTGCGGAAAACTTCAAAAGATTGTTGTCCAAATGGAACTTGTAATTCGTTTGAAATAGTTGATGGTTACATAGGTTATCTTCCGGAGCAATTATCTTATCAGTTTTATGCTCAAACTAAATCCAAGCAAAAAATTTTCACTTTTGAAAGTGATAAAATTTCAGGTTATTATCCAGATTGTTTTCATCCTCCGGAATTGGTTTAGTTATTTCAAGCGTGTCAGTCGACACAATTTATTAAAAGAATTAATTAAAGGGTTAAAATACATTTAAGATGAAAAAACTAATTTTTGGTATTTGCTTGGCTGTTGTTTCTGCTACAGCTTTTGGTTTTGCAAGTACAAACGAGAAAAACAATTCTAAAACAACTTGTCCAAACACGGAAGACTGTGTTTGTTGTCCATGCACACCAGATTGCCAGCCTGGTGATCCAAATTGTGCATGTCCGGTGGATTGTTGTAAATAATTCAAAACTCTAAAAGAGCAAAACCCGTTAGGAAACTAGCGGGTTTTGTTGTTTTATAGATTTTTCATGAAGTTTGGAAAGAAATTTTTCAAGTCTTTCCAGATGCTGTTTTTGTCCTTTTTACTTTTGATCAATTGATTAATCATCCAATCCCTTACCTTCGAGAATTTTCGGGATGTATTTTTCAATTCTTGATTGCCGGGTTTTGGATTGTTTGGCTTGAGAAAAATGAAGAAGATAAGCTCTTTGGCGTCCAGGAGTCAATGCTTTAAAAGCAGTTTCCAGAGCAGGAAATTCATCTAATTTAGTTTGAAATTCTTCTGGTATTGTGAATTCAGCCGTCTTTTTTAATTCAACTTTCAATCCTGCTTTTTCCACTTCAATGGCTTCAAAAATGTAGGCTTTCAAAACTGATTCCAATTCAATGATTTGTTGTAAATTGGTGAATCGAATCTGGCGAGCCACCTGTACATTTTCTGTTTGCTGGATCAGGATTCCATTTGGATCTTTTAGTAAGACACCTTTGAACAACAAAAAAGCACAGTATTCTTTAAAAACATGGATTAAAACAATATTATTTTTTTGAAAGGAGTAGGAAGGACAACCCCATTTTAATTCTTCGGTTAGCCCACAGTCAAGAGCGATTGATCTCATCGCTTCAATTTCCTGCTGCCATCTATCGTTTTTACTGAAGTACCAATCAACCTTTGGGTTCATATTTATTGTTTTTGTAATAGCAAACGTAATTAATTCAACACTATTTTGCGACTCGCAGGTCTAAAATACCATGACAAAGTAATAAAAATAGTTTGCATTAAGCCTCCCATAATTTCTCCCATACCATCACCGATTGCCAAATGTGAAACAACAGCTCCTGTCATGGCAAAAAACAACCCTGCGTATGCCCATTCTTTGAGTAATTTAAATCCCGGAATTAAAATGGCGATTACAGCAAGAATTTTCCACACGCCAAGGATGTACATGAAATACACAGGATAGCCGACATGTGTTACCAAAACCACCATATCTTTTGTATGAAACAGCTGTGCCAATCCGCTTCCCAACATTCCAACAGAAACTAAACTTGTTGTAATCCAATAGATAATTAATTTTCCTTTTTCCATTTTGTTTATTTTAAATTGTTAGCGATTTCTTGTATCCGGTTATGTGCCATATTGATTCCTTGGGCAAAAGGTAATTGCAGAATTTGGTTTCTAATTTCGATCGATTTGTACACGACTTGCATGGTAAGTTTACAGGTTTCATTGGTCAGTTTTTCAAATTCCAAAAACTCAAGCTGTGCGCCAAAGGGAGCGTTTTCCATTTCAAAAGTTCGTATGATTTTCTTGTTGGGAACTAACTCGTGAATGACGCCATTAAATCCATGTTTATTTCCTTTGGGATCGGTTGTTTCAAATTGATAGCTACCGTGTTTTTTACTATCCAGTTTCAATACTTTCGTTCCCATCCATTGCTCTAAAATTTCAGGTTCAACAAATGCTTTAAAAAGTAATTCAAGCGGCAAGTCAAATTCCCTTGTGATAACCAATTCTTGTTTCCCGTCTTCAGCATTGATTTTCGTTTTTTGCTCCATGTTATTGGTTTTTATAGTTTTTCATGATGTTCTCCAATTTATTGAATCGATCATCCCACATGTTGCGGAATGGTTCTATAAAGTCGGCCACTTCTTTCATTTTTTTTGCATTGGTATGATAGTAGATTTCCCTGCCGTTTTGTTCCTGTTCAAGTAGTTCACACTCGGTAAGTATTTGCAGGTGTTTTGATACGGTTGGTCTGGACGAGTCAAATGTTGAGGCGATGGCACCGGCTGTCATGGATTGAGTAGCAACCAAGAGGAGTATGGCTCTTCTTGTCGGATCTGCTATGGCTTGAAATACATCTCTTCTTAAGTTCATTGCGTAGTCATTTGACTACAAATATATATGTAGTTATTTGACTACACAAATTTTTGAAGGTTTTTTATCTGAATTTTAAAGATAAACTGTCCAATGACCTATTTAGTCATCTTATTCGATAACGATTCTTTGGTTACTGATTTCATTATCATTTTGTACGATAAGAATATATATTCCTTTAGTAACACCTGTCAAATCAATGTTAAAAAGGGATTCTTTTACTTCATTTTCAAGAATAATTTGACCGGATGGTGCTGTTATTTTGTAAGAATAATTATTCAGATTTTGAGTCCCGAAATTTAATGTCATTATTCCATTAGAAGGATTTGGATAGATTGTAAAATCATTTGGATCAATAGTAGTCTCAGTCAAACCATCATGCTAAATTAACACACAATGATGGTGAGAAGGATGTGCGTATAAATAATGGTGATGTGTATTATAGACAATGTTTAGATACTGGCTATAATAAGTTATTATTACTGAGAATTTTGTGAAAACAACAACATAAATCAAACTATCCACCATTTAATGCAATCTATCATTTACACACTTACAACAGAGTTCAAAAAAGATATTGAGATTAATATCGCTTATGACAACATTCGTGTGTTTACTTCAACTTCCAGGATCAAAAAATCAAAATATTTGACCATCAAAATAGAATATACATCGATCTTAAAAAATAAAACACGTTCACTTCAATTATCTAACTAACAAAGTAAAATGCAAATTGCAATACATACTATTACTACAAAACTAGAATTAAACAAAGACATTGAGATCAATATAACTTATGATAATGTTCATGTATTTACCCATTCTATTAAGAATCGGAAATGTCTGACGATTAAAATTCAAGAAGAAATTGAAGAATCTGAAAGTCTTAGCGTTATCTCAGATAGTCTTAATTGGTTTAAGTTATCAATTTTAGACGTATTGAGTTATTTCACAAATGAACCTTTCATTCTTGCAGATTTTTATAAATCAGAAACATCAATTGGAAGTCTTGATAAAATAGAAAAGAACCTATTTTTTGTTAAAGGTAAAGATGTTCTACCAGAATTAGATAAAATGTTAGAATTGTGTGTAAGTCAAATTTCAAGAATGGAGAGAGGGGTTATTTCCTCTAGTTTAAGCCAGCTAATATCAATTTCAAAATCACTTAATATTACCTTATCCCAATTGTTTGATTTTTAATTCGACTTTAAATTGTGGGGAATATGTGGGAAAACAAAAAAGCTAGACAATTGACAAACAACTATCTAGCCTTATAAAAAGTGACCGCGACAGGATTCAAACCTGTAACCCTCAGAGCCGAAATCTGATGCGCTATTCAATTGCGCCACGCAGCCATTATTGTCACAAATGTAACCACTCGGGGACAATTCACCAAATCGCACCTCGTTTTTATTGTGTTTTTATCAAATTGTCCATTATTTCATCGGAATAATGATCTCTTTCCAAAGATTTCAAATATTTTTGAGCTTAATTCGTTGTATCTTGCAAATAAATATTGAATGAGATTCCTTTTTGTCCTCTTATTAACCTCGAATGTGTGTGCTCAGATTGGTACAGGTCAATGGCGTTTGCATGTTCCAAACAGAAATGCATTGGACGTTGATGCAGGTAACAATATGGTTTACACAGCTTTTGAAGACGGTCTAATGGAGTACGATATTTCGGCAAATGAAACCAGTTTATGGACGGATGTCAATGCACTTTCGGATATTACGCTGACTTGTCTCGAATATTACGGACCGAAAAATGCAGTCTACGTAGGATATGCAAATGGGAACTTAGATAAAATCGTCAATAATACAGTGACCAATATTCCTGATATTCGTTTGGCGCAGGTTACTGGATTGAAACGAATCAATAGAATTGTAGCTTACCAAAATTATATCTATGTGGCTACAGGATTTTCGATTGTGAAAATTGACCCTGTCAAAGATGAAGTGCGAGACACGTATTATCCGACGAATGGACTCGTTCCGATAGTTGATGTCACTTTCCGAAATGATTCTATTTTTGCTTTGACTTCCACTAAAATGTACCGGGGTTATACAGCAAATCCTGCGTTGGCAGATCCCGGTCAATGGGTTGTTGATTCGCGTGTTGCTGTTCTTTCCTCATCGAGTATTTATAAGGATATTGAAGTAGTTGACGACCAATTATATTTGCTTTTTTCAAATCCGGTACATGGACAAGACAGTGTTTTCAATGTGAAGAATACAGGTTTAGAATTCGTTACCAATGAATCGTTTGATTTGGAAATCAATTCGATCGGTAATAACGGTGGTAAATTGGCTGTAAATATCGATGGAGGAACAATCGTGTACAATTCCGATTATTCCCATTTCAGTTCTCAAACTGGTAATATGTCTGTTAATAATTCATTTTTGTATAATGACATTACATGGATGGCTGACAATAATAAAGGTTTAATAAGGTATTTTGGAGGAAATGGTGTAGATATTCAATTTCAAGGTCCGCCCGCGAATTCTTATTATGCGATGGATTGCAAGAAAGGAAAAATGTTGGTTACCAGTGGAGGTTTACAAGGTGGAACTCACATGACCTACAACAGCAATGGGGTTTATTCTTTTGAAGATGAGGTGTGGAAAACGAAGGATAAGTCCAACCAAACTCTGTGGATGGGGAAAAATATTTGGGATTATATCGCGGTTGCTGTGCATCCGACTGATACAAAAAAAATAGCGGTTGGTACATTTTCGTCTATTCCACTGTCGATTGTACAAGATGGGGAGCAGGTCGCTGATACTTTTACCGTTCTAAATTCTCCTCTGCAATCCACTATCTGGAATCCCGAGGCGTTAATTACAGACCTTCAATACGATGAATCGGGAAATCTATGGATTGCTAATAGTTTCTGTTCGAGCCCATTGAAAGTATACACCAAAGATGGTGCCTGGCAAACGATGAGTTTGGGCAGTTCAATGACCGACAAGGCAATTACTCAAATTGCGATAGATTTCAACGGTAACAAATGGATGTCTGTTTCAAGCGGAGGATTGATGGGGTTAAATGATAATAAAACCATTTCAACGCTAACAGACGATAAGACGATCACACTTAATTCAGGTGCTACAACCGGAAATTTGCCATCCAATAACGTGACGGCTATAGCAGTTGATTTCAACAATGAAATTTGGATCGGTACTGACAATGGTTTCGCTATTTTATATAATTCACAAGGTGCGTTCGATGCTTCTGTGGGTGACGGATCATATAATGCACAGCGAATCAAATTGGAGTTCGAAGGAAACGTAGAATATGTTTTGGGAAATACATCCATTACCGATATCGAAGTAGATGGCGGAAACAGAAAATGGTTTGGAACGGAAAATGCCGGAATCTTTTTACTTTCTGCAGATGGAAGCCAAATTGTGCAATCGTTTACCACGGATAATTCACCCTTAATTTCCAATAATATTTTGGAGATGGAATTCAATCAAATGACAGGAGAATTATTCATCATTACCGACAAAGGATTGATTTCTTACCGTGCCGATGCTTCCTATGAAGATCCTGAATATTCGGATGTTAAAGTCTTTCCAAATCCTGTAAAACCTGATTTTTCAGGACCGATTACGATTCAGGGAATCCGTTATGATTCGGATATCCATGTTACAGATGTCGCTGGAAACCTGGTTTACAAAACGACATCGAATGGAGGAACAGCCACCTGGGATGGAAAAACATTATTGGGAGAACGTGTAAAATCAGGTGTTTATTTGATCTGGACAGCCCCCAATACTGGTAAAGGCCGAAAAGTAGGGAAAGTAGTTTTTATTAATTAGTCTGGTTGTAGGGGCTGATCGCGATCAGCACGTTGATAATTATTTATCTTCTGTTCATTATTCAAAATTAAACATTAAAAATTCAGCATTCGTGAAAGCTACTGATCAGGCAATTTTATTGAACCGAATTTCTTACGGTGAAAGCAGTTTGATCGTGACTTTTTATACACGAACAAATGGAATTCAAAAATTCATCTTTCAGGGCGGGAAGAAAAAAGCACATTCTCTTTTCCCTTTGGCGATTTCAGAAATCACCTATTACAAGCGGCCAGACAGTGAATTGGGAAAGTTAACAGCTGTGGAACACTCCAAAATGTTGAACGATCTTCCTTTTCATCCCGTGAAATCGACCATCGCTTTTTTTATTGTAGAATTGCTTCAAAAGTGTCTGAAAACAGAAGAAGGTGAAGAATACATCTTTTCTTTTTTGGAGGAGGAAATCATCCGTTTGGATCAATCAGACGAATTTAGTTTTTTTCCTTTGCGTTTCCTGCTGAATTTAGCGCAGCATATAGGGATCTACCCGCACAAAACAGATGATAATGCCCCATATTTTAATTTGATGGAAGGTACATTTTCGGCCGTTAAACCGATCACCGGAGACATTTATTCTGAAGGTGCAGGAGTAGAATTGATTGTGCAATTAATGGACGAAAAACTCCATATAGAAGACCTTTTAAATACCAAGAAAAATCGCTCGGAGGCACTGGAAATTTTAATTCGATATTTTCAATTGCACATTCCTCAATTTAAGGATATGAATTCACTAGAGATAATTCGGGAAGTTTTGAATGATTGAATTAACGTTTCACAACCATTTTGATCACCGTAACAATTTTCTTACGAAACAAGATCATCAACAAAATATAAGGAATGATCATCAGGTATAAAATTCCGGTATTGATGTTGGATCCGAACGAATTTTCATCGAGCGATGATGCCTGTTTTGAAAGCATTCTACATTGAGAACAACCTTGTCCGAAAGCATCAACTGCAAAAAGCAGAATTCCCATCAAAACACTAAACTTCAAACCTCTTTTCATACCAGAAAAATTACGAATACAAAAATATCGATTTTTGATGATTCATCGTGCTAATTTCAAATAAAATGTAAATTGTCTGATTGGAACGTAGCAATCAATTATTGATTAGAGATGCTCACTTGTAAAAATCGGCTAACTTTGTCCGAAGGTAACTGATATAGAAAAGAAGATTCGAAATGAAATACATCTACATACTTTTGTTTATTCCAACCTTGTTTCTGGCAAGTTGTGGTGACCCTAAATCCTCACATAGTGATCCGAAAGATTTGGATAGTTTATTGACACTTTATCCGGATAGTATTCCGGTTTTGATCCTTCATGGAACCAAAATGTTAAAAGAATACAAATATGATAAGGCACTGGCTGATGGGGCCAAAGCATTTCGTATGGATAGTAACAATCTCGAAGCGCGTCTTTTGTATGCGGATGTATTAAACAATCGTCCACAACGAACAGTTGAAGATGTTATGAATGCACAGTTTCATTTCCAGTACATCATCAAGAAACAACCCAAAAACACGAAAGCACTGATTTGTTTGGCATCAACCTACAGTCAGCAACAAGATTTCGAGAATTCATTTAAGTACATTAATGCTGCTCTTCGAATTGATCCAAGATACAGAGATGGTTACGTATTGAAAGGGACCAATTATTTGCATATGAATGTTCCTGATAATGTAAAATTAGCGATCTCTTCATATGAAACGGCAGTTCAACAAGATCCAAAGTTTTTTGAAGCTTATTTAATGTTGGGTTCTCTGTATCAATCGGAAAAAAATCCTTTGTGCTTGGAATATTATACAACTGCTGCTGAATTGCAACCACGAAACATGGATGTATTGTACGCACTGGCTTACGCAAACCAGGAATTCAAAAAAGTAGGAAGAGCAAAAACGATTTACAGAAAAATGATCGAAATCGATACGACCTATAGTCAGGCTCTTTTTCAATTAGGATTTATCAAACAGTGGTTGGAGGAAAAACCGGATTTGGACAGTGCCATTTATTTTTATTCCAGTTCGATTAATACGACTCCAAATTATTTGGAAGCATGGCATAATCTGGGTATTTGTTATTTGAATCGTGGAAAAGAGGGAGATAAAACACGAGCGCAACAGTCGTTCCAGAAGGCGTTGAAATACGATCCGAGTTTTGCAGTTTCGAAAGAACTTTTACAGAAATGTAATTGATGAAAAAAATTAATCCAAAATACATTCAACTTTTTGGGGATGCGATAATTCCACTTCTCGGATTTTTTGTTTGGGATTGGAATTTATATTTCATTCTTCTTTTTTATTTTCTAGACATGCTTACAAAGGAGGTGCTTCTGCATGTAAAAGCGAAGAAAATCAGCCATCATTTGGGTCAATTGAATTCAACAAAGTCAATTGAAGAAATGTCAAATTGGCTAAAATTGGGAATGATGAGTTGTCTCATTTTCATTTTCATTGTTTTGTTAATTCAGTTGAGTATGCCTAGTATTCTCAGTGCATTCAATGCCGAAAAAGAAATTTATGAATTTTGGTTTTACGAAGAAATGGGAATTGAACAAGGATATATTTTACTTCCACTGATTGTTCTTATGGGCTATACACAGTACAAAATGGAATTTCTGGTTCCTCAACTTTTTGCACGAATCACGATGCGTCAACTTTGGAAACCTCATTTACAGTCTATGTTGACGATACTTGCATTTTCAGGTTTTTCGTTTGGATTAGTGCATTTTGTTACCTGTCCTCAATGGATTTTTGTTGTCGGAATTGTAGTTGTATCGTCCGGATTTCAACTTTTCTTTTTGAAAAAATAACGTATGCAGCCTTTGTTTTTTAGTCACCAGCTGGAGTTTCGAAAATGGTTAGAGGAGAACAGTGAAACTGCCGGAGAATTGTTGGTTGGTTTTTACAAGGTAGGTTCCGGAAAACCAAGTATGACCTGGTCTGAATCAGTTGATCAAGCTTTGTGTTTCGGCTGGATTGATGGCGTTCGTAAATCCTTTGATTCGGAAAGTTATACCATTCGTTTTACACCCAGAAAACCTACGAGTATATGGAGTGCCATCAACATCAAAAAGGTGGAAGAATTAACGGCTAAAGGATTGATGTTATCTGCCGGAATAATTGCTTTTGAAAAACGTCAGGAACATCGGTCACGGATTTATTCATATGAAAAAGCACCTGTAGATTTTTCTCAGGAATATCAGGCGATCTTTGAATCAAATACGATAGCATGGGAATTCTTTCTCGTACAAGCCCCATCGTACAAGAAATTGGTGACCCATCACGTGATGTGCGCCAAACAAGAGTTGACTCGTGTAAAACGTCTGAATGAATTAATTCAGGCAAGTGAACAAGGGAAAAGGATCAGGTAATTCACCCTTTGATTTCTACCATTGACCGAAAAGTGTTGTTTTTTCGGCGAATGATTCTTTTCAATACTTTAGTTATGCTTAGTTTTGCTTTCGATTTTAATGAAACAAACACATGAGCTTAAAAAACTACTCTTTGAAATTTATTATTCCTTTTACTTTTTTGATGCTGCCATTTTTGTCGAATGCACAAAGTGTAATCAATGGAAAGATTACGGATAAAAATGCGGCACCGGTTCCCTTTGCAACGGTTTTTTTAAAAGGTGCTAAAGTGGGATCCTTTACCAATACAACCGGGAATTTTAAGTTGGCGACCAATTTTCAAGGTCCCGATACGTTGATTATTGCTTGCATCGGCTATATGGAAATGGAATATCCTGTAGTACTTGAAAATAAAGAATTTGCGCTCTCGATTTCGATGAAAGAACCGGAAAAAATTCTGGAGGAAGTCGTTATTTCTGCTGGAATGATTGAAGCCAATAACGAACGTTCAGTTGCTGTTTTAAAGCCATTGGATATCGTGACAACGGCCGGAGCTCAAGGTGATATTGTCGGTGCAATTCAGACTTTGCCGGGTGTTCAGCGAAACGGAGGAGATCAAACAGGTTTAATGGTTCGTGGAGGAGATGTGAACGAAAGTATAATGATCATTGACGGGACTACAGCTCAGAATGCATTCATGAGTAATGTTCCTGGCGTAGCACAACGAAGTCGTTTTAATCCGTTTCAATTCAAAGGAACTTCTTTCAGCAGTGGTGGTTATACAGCCCGTTACGGTCAGGCATTATCGGGAGTTTTGGATTTACAAACAAATGATCTTCCTGAGAAAAGCACGGTCAATGTTGGAGCGAATGCAGCCGGATTATCCTTATCGGGATCAAAGTTAATGGGTAATAATGCGATTGAATTTTCGAGTTCATATACGAATTTGACCCCTTTTTATGACGTTACACCAACTAATGTAAAATACTTTAATGTGCCTCAGGGAGGAAATATGTCGACCCGATGGATTTCGAAATTGGACGATGGAAAAGGAATTTTCAAAATGAACTTTTCACATTCCTATATGAAGTCAGGGATTCAAATTCCAGATCCATTCACAGCGGGGAATAAGATCAATTTCCAACTTCAGAATGAAAATACGTTTTTCAATACTTCGTTTAAATACAGAGCCAGTAATAAATTAAAATATTTTACGGCTTTTTCGTTCAGTAACAATACCGATAACATTGTAATGGGACTTTTCGATATGTATCGTTATGACAGTCGTGTTCAAGGAAGAGCAGAGATGACCTATACATTCAATCCAAAATTTAATTTATTGGCAGGAACTGAAGTACAACGGATTACTTATGCCCAAAAATACGATACCTTAAATGGTCAATTCAATGAAACCCTTTCTGCCGGATATATGGAAGGAGAGTACAAGGTGGCAAAAAAATTAGCACTAAAACCGGGAGTTCGGGGTGAATATTCGCAACTAATCGCCAGAGGAAATTTGGTGCCACGTTTGGCTTTGGCTTATAAATTAGGAGAAGGAAGTCAGCTTTCGTTTGCAGGAGGAATGTTTTACCAGACAGCCCCGACACAGTATTTGCTACAAGGCTACAGACCAAATTTTCAGCAGTCCACCCATTACATGCTGAATTACCAAGTAATGAAGAATAATCGTACGTTCCGTCTCGAAGGATATTACAAAGATTACAAGCAATTGATTTGTGAACATGGAGTTGCGTATACTCCGAATCAATATCGATTTAATTTTGGTCAGGTGGATAATTCCGGTGGTGGTTATGCCAAAGGAATTGATGTATTCTGGAGAGATAAGAAAACTGTTAAAAATTTAGATTACTGGATTTCATATAGCTATATCGACACCAAACGTTTGTATCAAAACTATTTGGCAAAAGCAACGCCAGATTACGTTTCGACTCACAATTTGAACATCATTGCCAAGTACATGGTTGAGAAAATTCAGACTAATTTTTCAGCGAGTTATAATTTCTCAAGCGGACGACCGTTTTACAATCCCAATTCGCCTACATTCTTATCCGATCGTACGATGTCGTATCAGAATTTCGCAATTACGGCTTCTTATTTAAAATCGTTCAAGCGCGTATTTGCAGTATTCTATTTAAGTGTTGACAACATTATGAACCGACACAATGTACTTGGGTATCGCTATGGAAACAACGGAACAGAACGTTATCCCGTTCTTCCTCCAATGTATAGGTCCATCTTTTTCGGGATGAACTTTTCTTTCTCACAATTCAAACAAGACGAACTATAATTGACTCGAATCATGAAACTATTTTCAATAAAAAAAGCAACTCTAAAGCTTACATTTGTTAGTCTTTTTTCAGTCTCAGCTATAACAGCACAGGGACAATCTTTGGAAGAAAATTTAACATCCAGTTACCAAATTATGGACACGGCTCAAACCTTGAATGGATGGATGTCGGCTTCTTGTTCCTTTGATTTGATTACCTATATGTGGCCGAATGAAGCCATGTCGAATTACTATGCGGCTTTGTCCAAGGTAATGATTTCGTATTTGGAACCGAATACGGACAAAAAAGATCTTTTTCTCGATGCTGCAGATCGTTATTATGAGAAGGTAGCTTTGTTAATGCCTGATAACGAAGAAACCTACATTTTGGCAGCTTATATTGCCAATGCTCGTTTGGCGGTAGATCCTGGAAATCGCTGGAAAGTATACGGTGAGTTGTTCGATAAAAACATAGAGAAGGCGAAAACAATTAATCCTACTAATCCCCGGATTTATTATTTGAAAGGAATAGCTGTTTTTAATACACCAAAAATGTTCGGTGGAGGGGCAAAAAATGCCAAAGAACACCTTGAAAAAGCAAAGCAGTTGTATGCGGTTCAAATAAAATCTTCCGTTTTAGTTCCTTCGTGGGGTGAAAAACAAAATGCTTATTTTCTGATGAAATGCAATGAGGTAAAGTAATGGTTTATTTCGCTTTCAATTGAAAAGTAGTTATTTAGGTAGCAAGATAATTGGGAGGAAAGTAAATCATTTTTACGAATAATTCTTAACTTAAATGGAAAACTAAGAATTATCAACGAATGGAATTAACCCAAATTCACCAGAAAATCTATGAGATCAGAGGCCAAAAAGTGATGCTTGATTATGACTTGGCTGTGTTATATGAAG
>CAIUKX010000023.1 GCA_903899795.1 uncultured Flavobacteriales bacterium | reverse complement strand
CAGAGAATCCGGCAGCACCAGCACAAGCTTCTGCTGCTGTTGCCAATCTAATTGCAGATGTTCAAGTATCTCAACTCGGAGCATGGCTTGAGAAAAACAAATATGAATTTACCCGAAAATTCAAAAATGAGTTAGACCAATGGAATCATGATCAAACATTATTGGTAGATTTACAAAAAAATGTTGACATCAAACAACTTAATCATGATGATAGAGAATTATATGAACTAGCACTTAAAAACCACAAAGCATTAGGTGATTACCTCATAGATTTAAAAATGAGTAATTTTAAACAAACACCTGCAATAAAAAACGAAAAATTAAAACTTCAAGAAGAGCGACATAAAATTGCTGCTTTGGCTATGGTAAAATGGAAGTATCTAAAATCTATGGATAACACCTACTGGAAATTTAAATACATGGATCTAACAAATAAATCGGAAGAAGAGAAGCACATGATTGCCGCATTTATTCACCAATTTGATATGCAAGTACGTCTTGTCAAGGATATGATGAATTTTTTAGACAAGGATGCGCCGAAACTCAACTTTCATGATAAGCAGCAGTACCCAAGCGAGATTGACTTATCAGAACATGTGGAGCACTTACAAGGCCCATACAATGTACATGTGGATGCACCTACAGGTCCAACTATTAATGATGTATTAGATCAAATTAATGAAGAGGAACATCAACAATCCATTCGCGACATACCACCTACAAATGAAAAACCAATCGGTTTACGAAAATCAATCAAAAAACGAATTACACCAACATTAGTTTCACAAGCCCCATCTGAAGGAGTCATTGCGCCATCTACATTACAACAAGAACTTTCAAATCGTGATTTAGAATCCAATCGAAGTTCAAGCAATGTTTTGCAAGTAACTCCACAGCATATGATACTAGTCCCAGTAGCAAGGTTTCGATCGAACCCTATACCAATTCGGCCTATGCCACAAATGCCACCACGTGCTGAACAACCTAGCCGACCGAATCGTGCTGAGCGTGGTTTTTTCAGTAATACATCAGATGATGAGTATTCTGATGATGCACCATATGATATTGAATATGTCGGTTCAGGTCATCTAACTGGCGGTGGTGGTAAATCACGAGAACCTGGTGTAGGAAATCGGCTCAAGAAACACAAAGCCAAAAAAGGACATTTAATATATGGTGATCAAAGAACAAAACACCATCGATTTTTTAAATCAGACATTTTACCTAAAAAAAGCAATTGATCTTATTGAAGCAAAAGCGCATACTACAGCTGGTATCAATGCTGATAAAGCTAAACTTGGTGAACATGGGTTTGTTTCACAACCACATGATCAAAACTACGGTACAGGTAAATTGCGTTATGACCCAAAAACAGGGTTGGTTGTAGAAAAAAGGCCTCAAAAAGATATCAAAAAGAATATGAAATTACTTAAACAACATGCACATCAACATCAGATAATTTGACTTCAGGTGTCAATTGTTCGACTACTTTACGCTTCAACACAACTCTAAAT
>CAIUKX010000022.1 GCA_903899795.1 uncultured Flavobacteriales bacterium | reverse complement strand
TCTACATTTTTGCGTTCCATTCTAATCAAAACCGTACTATCAATTTCAGATTATACCTTCGTTGCGTCAAATAATTCGGAATGGAATAATAACGTCCGTTTACATCCTGGATCCATTGTTTCGAAAGAATATTGTTGAATCCCAATAAATTGAATACTTCGAATGAAATCAATGCCGCTGTGAGATGCTTTCTCAACTTTTCATTTTTAGATGTTTTCTTGTACAGCAAATCGTATGACATCCCTAAATCCACTCTGAAATAAGGTTGTTTGTAACGTAACGTATCTTTGTAATAATTAGTATGATCAGGCGGACCGTAAGGCAGCGGTGTTCCGAATTGAACTCCCATCTGAACGCTGATGCTTTCGTAACCGGGCATTTTATCTTGGATCAAAGCTCCGAAATTAATGCGCTGATCCGTTGGTCTTGGAATGTATCCCGGATGAATTTTGACACTGTCGACTGCGATCACATCAGTCGTTACCAACGGTTTTATTTTTTCACCTTCCTTGTTGTAGTAATCGTAATAATAATCGTTTTTCAAATTTTCTTCAGTCGATAAGAAACCGATTTTAAAGAACGATTCGATTCCTTTTACAAACTGCCCGTTGATGTTCAGGTCCAATCCGTATGCATAAGCTACTGCATCGTTGTTAGCGGAATAGATGGTTCTTACGTTATCGATTTGGAAAACATTGACATCCCACATGTATTTGTAATAGGCTTCAGCAGTGAATTTGAAAGGAGTTTCACGGTTCCACATGTTGAAGTAATAATCGGATCCCATTACAAAATGAAATGATTTTTGAGCTTGAACATTGGTATTCAGTTGCCCGTCATAGGTTCTGAATTCCCTGTAAATGGGCGGTTGATAATACAATCCGGTAGAAACTCTGTATTTCACATCACGACGAATGATTCGTCCGTTTTCGACCATATAAATTCTTGGTGAATAGGTGAGCGAGACACGCGGAGTAACATAAGGATTGTTGTTGACTTGGGTATACCCGCCACGAACTCCCCAGTTTAAAGTCAGACGGGTAGCCGATTCTTTGATCGTATCAGTATAGGTGTTTACTATTTTCTCTTTGTTGGGTCCTTTCGATTTTTTCTGAATTGTAACGACTTTATTCCGTTGATTATTCGACCACATGGAATTCATTTGCAGAAATGAAGTGGCTCTGAATGTTTGCAAGTTCAGGTTGCTTTTTATGGTTTGAAACAAGGTCAAATCTTCACCCTGGGTATGCGGTAAACTGTATCCGGCAGAGTCAATCATTTTCCATTCGCTTAAGACATCTTTGAAACGGTCGTGTTGAAAATTGACTCCCCACATCAGTTTCTGACTTTGGAATTTGGAATTGTTTTCGCCGTAATATCCTTTTCTGAACAAATGTTCTCCGTTATGATAAACGTTCAAAATGGTTGAGTTCAATTGATTTCTGGCGTGGTTCAAAAAAGTTCCTACACCCAGCGTTGCAATGGAATCACCGTAATTGCTTTTCGAAGGGTCGGTTTCCAATTGGTTGATATAGTATTGTCCCTGGATATCGTAACGTTCGCTTTCATCACTTTTGAAAACGGTTGCGTATAAGTCCAGTTTTGTTTTTTTGCTGACATCCCATTTCAAAGAAGTACCTCCGGTGAACG
>CAIUKX010000021.1 GCA_903899795.1 uncultured Flavobacteriales bacterium | reverse complement strand
TCGCTTTCTTACTGAATTCAATGGCTTTTTCAAATTTTTCATTTGCCAATTCTTTTTTATTTTCCTTAAATGCTATCTCACCTAACATCCTGTATATTCCACCAATATTATTCATCGAAGTCGCTGCACCAATAATATTTCCGATTTTTTCTTCGATTTTCATACTGCGGTGATAATATTCCAATGCATTTGGATAGTCACCCTTGCTTTCATAGACATTCCCTATATTGTTCAGCGGTGAAGCAATTCCATCATAATCTTTAATCTTTTTAGAAAGCCGAATACTTCTCTGATAGTACTCCAAAGCCTTCGAAAAATTATCCTGATTGGCGTAAATGATTCCAATGTTATTGAGAGAAGAAGCCATTCCATCGTAATTCTTAAGTTGCTCGTCAATCTCCAGACTTTGGATGTAATAATTAATTGCCTGAGCAAAATTGCCTTGTTCTTTGAATATATTACCTAAATTATTGAAGATGGAGGACATACCATTCAAATCACGGAGAGAACTATAGAGCTGTAAACTTTTTAAATAGTATTTCACAGCATTGTCAAAATCATCCTTTAAATAAAAGCAGGTACCTCTATTATTAAACGCCACAGCCTGAAATTTTTCAGCCCCTTCTTTCTTGGCAAATTCATACTGAAGTTTGCAATAATACAAAGCACTATCAGGCATTTCATAAATAAAGCCTTCCCAGATAAAATCATCAATTGCTTTGAAACGGACTGAATCCGGTTTACTTTCATTTTTCCAAATCTTCCACAACGAATCCAGATTTTGAGCAGAAAAATCCATCGGGACACACGTTATTCCTAGCAATAGTAACAATTGACAATAATATCTTACGATCTTTCGAAATCTCATCCCAATAATTATGCGTTGATTAAGATACAGTTTTTTTACTGATTGGGATGTTTTTCTTTTGCTTTCCAATAAATTTGACTAATTCATTGAACAAATAGTACATCTTGATTAATATTTCATTCTGCTAAAATTTTACTAGGTACTGATCTGTTATTTTATTGATAAGATAAGATTGTGTCTGATTTTATTTAGTACATTCGGATTATGGAACAAACAAATGAAATAAAAGCTCCCTTATGTGACTTACTCGGGATCCGTTATCCAATCATCATGGCTCCCATGTTCTTGGTTTCAAACGTGGATATGATTGTGGAGGGAATCAAAGCTGGGATTACCGGTGCAATTCCTGCATTAAACTACAGAACAACCCAAGAATTATCGGATGCAATTCGTTCAGTTAAATCACAGGTAAAAGGTCCTTTTGGTATCAATCTTATCGTCAACAAATCCAATTTTCTGTATAAAGAACAGTTAAAGGTTTGCTGCGATGAAAAAGTAGATTTTATTATTACCTCCCTCGGTTCACCTGAAGAAACTATTCAAGCTGCTCATCAAGTTGGTATCAAGGTATTTTGTGATGTTACCGATGTGAATTATGCTAAAAAAGTAGCTGATTTAGGAGCTGATGCTGTAATTGCCGTCAACAAAGAAGCGGGTGGGCATGCCGGGAAAATTTCATACGCACAATTGATTCCCGACCTCATCCATGCGGTTGATATCCCAGTTATTTCTGCAGGTGGAGTTGGTTCAGGGCAAGGAATAAAAGAAATGTTGAAATTAGGTGCAGCCGGTCTATCCATGGGAAGTCTTTTCATCGCATCGACTGAAGCACCTGTTTCTGCCGAATACAAACAAGCCTGTGTCGATTACGGAGCAAAAGATATTGTGATGACGACTAAACTATCAGGAACTCCTTGCTCCGTCATTAAAACTCCCTACGTTGAAAAGATTGGGACGGAACAAAATTGGCTCGAAAAAATTCTAAATAAAAGCAAACGTCTTAAAAAATGGTTCAAGGCTTTCACTTTCTACCGCGGAATGAAGAATTTGCAAAATGCAGCTTTTGGAGCAACTTATAAAACAGTTTGGTGTGCAGGTCCGAGTATAGAATTTGTCAACGAAATTCGTCCTGTTGGAAAAATTGTAGCACAACTTATTACAGAATATGAGCAATCCGTCTAAACAAATGTCACTGCGAAAAATGAAGTGGATGATGTTCCTTTTAGGACTTTTCAAAATTCCATTGATCGGATATGTACATCCGAGACTTCTTTTTGTGGATGAAAAAACTGTTCGGGTGAAAATCCGTTTGAGAAGGAGAACAAAAAATCATTTAAGCTCTATGTATTTCGGTGCTTTGGCTGTTGGTGCAGACATCGCCGGTGGAATCCATGTTTTCTATTTTTCTGAATTAGCTGGAAAAAAAGTTTCATTTTCTTTCAAAAGCATGAAAGCCGATTTTTTGAAAAGAGCCGAATCTAACGTTATATTTGAAAGTAGTGATGGGCAAATCATTCAAGAAGCAATTCTAAGCAGCAGCCAATCCGGTGAACGGGTAAATTCTATCGTCTACGTAAACGCACTAAATACCTCAAACGAAATTGTCGCTACTTTTGAAATGGGCGTATCTATTAAAGTGATCTAGAATATAAGGACAGCTCTAAAAATTCATAAATTACTGTAAAAAAAAGGGGAAGCTAAAAAATTTGATTTTTTGAGGCAGGCAAGAAATTGACACCGCAGTTTACAGTTGTAAATGAGGATGTCAATTTTGAAGTCGAACGAAGAAAAGCAATTTTTAGAAGTCCTTTTTACTTTTGGGCTTAATAATCAACCTCAACGACAAATTATAAGTCATATAATTCCATATCCAATTCAAAAGGACTACAAATTTGTTTTTGATCCCTAAAATTGATTTCAGGTGTACAACCAACCAGACTAACCATGCGAAAAATCCCTGAAATTTATAACCCGGCAATTCAACAACAGCTTTGTTACGTCCAACAGTTGCCATACTTCCCAAATTTTTATAGACAAAGGGTTTCAAGGGCTGATTCTTTGCAAGATTTCTCAAGTTGTTCGCTACATTTTTCCCCTGTTGGATAGCAGGTTGCGCCATTTGTGGATGACCTCTCGGATAGTCTTCTGTAATCATACAAGCCACATCTCCAATGGCAAAAATCGAATCTGTACCCTGAACTTGATTGAAAGCATTTACCACCATTCGTCCTCCTTGAATATAGGATTCTTCTGGTAAACCCTCAATTCGATTTCCAATAATTCCAGCTGCCCAAACCAATGTCTTGGTAGGAATTTTTTCTCCATTTTTTAAACTTACATATGATCCGTCGTAATCAATGACATGGGTATCCAGCTTTACTTCAACCCCCATTTTGGTCAAATATTCTTTCGCCTTAATACAAGAAACCTCTGCCATTGCATTCAGTACACGTGAAGAACCTTCCAGCAGAATAATTTTCATAGATTTGAAGTCCATTTCAGGATAGTCTTTTGGTAGAATATAACTTCTCATTTCCGCTAAGGTTCCTGCAACTTCAACACCGGTTGCTCCTCCACCCACAATGACAATATTCATGTTCATCTCTTTTTCTTCCACAGTAGATGAATTCAAAGCATCTTCCAAGCGTTGAAAAAAAGCATTCCGAAGCGCTAAAGCTTCCGCAATACTTTTCATCGGCATGCTGTTTTGAGCAATCTGCTGATTTCCGAAAAAGTTAGTATCTGCACCTGTAGCAATGATCAGATAATCATACGTAATTTCACCGATTTCCGTTTCGATTTTCTTTTCTACCGGATCTATTTTTTTGACTTCAGTCAACCGAAAATGAAAGTTCCTGTTTTTGTGAAAAATCTTTCGGAAAGGAAAAGCTATCGAGCTAGGTTCCAATCCGGCTGTGGCAACCTGATAAAACAAGGGTTGAAACTGGTGATAATTATTTCTATCAACCAAAACCACCTGATAATCAGAATTCAATATTTCTTGAGCTAGTTTCAATCCACCGAATCCACCCCCCACAATGACGACTCGTTTTTGCAAGGATTTTGGAATATTTGCATTCATATCTTACAATTTTTGGATGGTGTTAAATGTACTAAGAATTGCAGAAGAAGTGGGAAATTATTTGTTAAATACAACTTTAAAAAATTCGTCAAAGCTTATTTTATCAGATAGTTGCAATCAATCAAATAATTGCGGAACTTTGCACCGGATGAAAAAGAAAGTTGAAATTCTCGCTCCGGCTAAGAATTTATTGCAGGGGATGCTTGCAATCAATTCAGGTGCTGATGCTGTATATATTGGTGCACCTCAGTATGGTGCCCGCTCAAATGCAACAAATTCTATAGAAGATATTGCTGAATTGGTTAAATATGCTCACCTTTTCAAAGCACAGGTGTTTGTTGTAATCAATACCATTTTGTATGACAATGAATTAGAGGACTGTAAGAAATTGATCCATAAATTATACGACATTGGTGTTGATGCTCTGATCGTTCAAGACATGGCAATCATGGAAATGGATTTACCTCCTATTGTCATTCATGCGAGTACACAGGCAAACAACAGAGATCCTAAGCATGTCAAGTTTTTGAAAGATGCAGGGATGCAGCGTGTAGTTTTGGCGAGAGAATTGAATCTGGATCAAATCAAGGAAATACACGAAACTACGGATGTTGAATTGGAATTCTTCGTTTCAGGAGCGCTTTGCGTTTCTTTCAGCGGAAATTGCTACATGAGTATTGCCGGAGGTGAACGAAGTGCTAACAGAGGTTCATGTGCTCAAAACTGTCGTCTTCCCTACAACCTGGTTGACGGAACAGGCAAAACATTGATCGCCAACAGTCACTTATTATCCATCAAAGATTTGGATTTAAGCGATCAACTTCCCAACCTGATTGAAGCGGGAATAACTTCATTCAAGATTGAAGGGAGATTAAAAGATATTGTTTACGTCAAAAACAATGTTTCATACTTAAGACAGCGATTGGATCACTTCTTGTCAACCAATGACAATTTTCAAAAAGCATCTTCTGGTAGAACGACGTTCAATTTTGAAGCAAAAATGGACAGAAGTTTCAACAGAGGGTATACGGATTACTTTGTAAATAAAAGAACCGAAAAAATTGGTTCGTGGGATAGTCCGAAATCAAAAGGACAATACATTGGTAAATTGCTGGAAGGAAAAGGAAAAGGTTACATTATCGAAAATTCTGAATTACTGAACAATGGTGATGGACTCTATTTCCTCAATGAGAATGATGAAGCAGATGGTGCGCAAATCAATGTAATTCTCAACAATCTGGTTATCCCGAACACGTTTAAACTGATCAAAGAAGGCACTGACATCTACCGGAATTCTGATGCAGAATTCAATAAATTAGTTGAAAGAGAAGACAGTACTATCCGAAAAATAGGTGTAAAATTAGTACTCTCGGAAACTGCTCAAGGATTTGAATTGGTAGCCACAGATGAGGACGGTCATCAAAGTACATCATCATATATCACTGAAAAAGAAGTTTCGAAAAAAGACGAATCCATCATAGCTGACATCAAGAAAAATTTAGCCAAAACTGGAAATACACCTTTCATCGTGGATGAAATGGAAGTCGATTTTTCTCAAAACTGGTTCTTACCTATTTCTAAGGTAAATGAAATCAGACGGACTGTTCTGGAGCAATTGGTTGATATACGGATAGCAGAATATCATCGTGAGGAATTTCAAATCACAAAAACAGACCATCCTTATCCGGTATCAAAATTAGATTTCACCTACAATGTTTCGAATAAAATGGCGAGAGCTTTTTACAAAAGACATGGAGTTACTGAAATCGAAAGAGCATTCGAATTGCAATGGGATCCTGGAAAATCAAGAGTGATGACTACCAAGTATTGTGTTAAATACGAACTAGGTAAATGTCCGAGATTCCAACGGGAAACCATGGGCGAAAAAGTTGTGGAACCCTTGACTTTGAAACAAGGAGAAGTGGAATACAAATTGAAATTCAACTGCAAACCGTGTGAAATGGAAATCTGGGAAAAAGACGCCGAATTGGAATACGACGAGGATCAGGTGTTTTTGTAGCCCCAAAATCAATATTAAATTTCGGTCATTGTAATCTAAGTAATTGGATGAGATTTTAACGAATTATTGGTTTCTTAACCGTTAAAAAGCTTTATACCCTTGCCAATACTGCTCTTCCGACATTTCTATACCTTAAAAATAAGAGTTTTATTTTCGCAAAAATCAATCTTATTTCTCTGTTCGAGTTCTATTTACTATTTGTAAACGATTTAGAATACTTCAAATAAAAAGAAATGATATATTTGTTCGAAGTAGATTTGCTGAAAATCATAAAACGATCCTTACTGCATGAAATTTTTCCTTTGTTTGACACTTGTACTTTTTGTGAATTCAGGAAGCTTTTCTCAAGCGTTGAGAACATCTGATTTTAATACCTGGTACTGGTTTCAGTTGACAAAAAATGTCTCGAAAAAATCATACGTCTCACTTCAATACGAAACACGGTACTTTCAAAATTCAACTCAATTTTACAGAAGCGATTTTTACTTTTTAGGAGGAAAAAACATTACCAAGAATCTGAATGCGGAACTTCTCTATCAATTCAATACCGATAAATACATTGATGAACATGTCTTCTACGCAGGACTTTCGTACAAATTCAAAGTAAAAAACCTGACTTTTATTTATCGGAATGCATTCCAACAAACCAGAAATCATTTTACGGGAAATTATCTGTGCGACCAACCCATTAATCAATGGAGAATGAGACTAAGAATTCAGAGGAGAGTCAATAATTATTTGAAAATTGCAGTATCGAGTGAACCTACCATCAATATTTTGGATCGTACCAGTAATTATAATCCACCCGTTTTTGTATCGAAATTGAGAAATGTAGCTTTATTGTCTTTTGATTACAACAAATACAACTCGATCCATTTATTCTATTTCTACCAATTTGATTACCATCTAACAAAGCCGACATCCGTCAATCATGTTTTGGGAATTTCATACGCTTTGAATCTCCCTCAAAAGATGAAGAAGCTCAAGAAAATATTCAAATCCAATATCTCCAATGACAAAGATGACAAGGGCGGAGATAAAAGAAAAGAAAACGAATTGTTTTAATGTATTATTTAGATACTGTCGAGAATATTCCTTCTATTATTTCATCATCAACTAACTCAGGAATCGTTACCTTTAAAAGAGGCTCAACTTCCATAGCACGTTTGATTGCGAACATAGCACCTTCGTTTCTAGCCCAGCTTCTTCGGGAGATTCCATTATTAACATCCCAGTGCAACATCATTTTCAGTCGTCGATCAGCTTCTCTGGAACCATCCAAAAGCATCCCGAATCCGCCATTGATTACTTCTCCCCAGCCTACTCCTCCTCCATTGTGAATGGAAACCCAGGTTGCTCCTCTGAAACTGTCACCAATTACATTTTGGATCGCCATATCAGCTGTAAAACGTGAACCATCATAGATATTTGAAGTTTCGCGATACG
Source organism: uncultured Flavobacteriales bacterium (assembly GCA_903899795.1). Lineage (GTDB taxonomy): Bacteria > Bacteroidota > Bacteroidia > Flavobacteriales_D > Crocinitomicaceae > CAIUKX01. Next base: position 1,911 of record CAIUKX010000021.1, on the reverse strand, counting down.
GTGAATCCGTTCCGGAGACATCGTGATGATCTCTTCCTAAAACGACCTCGCCTATCTCTCCTCTTTCAATCGCATTGTTGAATGCCTCAGCGATACGCATACGTCCTTCCGCATCTGCATATAAGATCCGTGCCTGCGATCCAACCACCAATTTATTTTGCTGAGCACCTTTGATCCAACGAATGTTATCTGCCATTTGCTGTTGAATTTCAACAGGGCTGTTTTTCATCATCTCTTCTAAGACCTCACATGCAATCTCATCCGTACGTTGTAAATCTTCTGGTTTACCGGATGTGCAAACCCATCTGAATGGTCCGAAACCAAAATCGAAACACATTGGCCCTAATATATCTTGTACATAAGAAGGATATTTGAAATCTATTCCATTGACTGCCATTACATCTGCACCTGCTCTTGAAGCCTCTAAAAGGAAGGCATTTCCATAATCGAAAAAGTAAGTTCCTTTTGCCGTATGTTTATTAACTGAAGCAGCGTGACGAAACAATGTTTCTTTCACTTTTTGCTCGAATAACGCAGGTTCATCTGCCATCATTTTGTTGGATGCTTCAAAACTAATTCCGACCGGATAATATCCTCCTGCCCATGGATTATGCAATGAGGTTTGATCTGATCCCAATTCTACAAAAATATTTTCAGTATCGAATTTTTCCCATACATCCACAATATTTCCAATATAGGCAATCGATACAATTTCTTTCCCTGCTTTTGCTTTTCGAACTCGTTCACACAATGCATTCAAATCATCATATACTTCATCCACCCAACCTTGTGAATGACGTGTATTCACCGCTTTTGGATTCACTTCAGCCGTAACTGAAACACAACCTGCAATATTACCTGCTTTTGGCTGAGCGCCGGACATTCCGCCCAATCCAGCAGTTACAAATAGTTTACCTTCTAAACCTTCTCCATTTTTGGAAATTTTTCTTCCCGCATTTAATACCGTTATCGTTGTTCCGTGAACAATTCCCTGAGGTCCGATGTACATATAGGAACCTGCTGTCATTTGTCCGTATTGCGTGACACCCAACGCATTGAATTTTTCCCAATCATCCGGTTTCGAATAATTTGGAATCATCATTCCGTTTGTTACAACAACACGTGGGGCATCTTTATGTGAAGGGAACAATCCCATTGGATGGCCGGAATACATAACAAGCGTTTGCTCATCAGTCATTTCAGCCAAATATTTCATGGTTAAACGATATTGAATCCAATTTTGAAATACGGCACCGTTTCCGCCATACGTAATCAATTCGTGTGGATGTTGAGCAACTGCATAATCCAAATTATTTTGAATCATCAGCATGATAGCTTTTGCCTGCAAACATTTACCCGGATAATCTTGTATCGGTCGGGCAAACATTGTATGACTCGGCCTGTATCTATACATATAGATTCGACCGTAGGTTTCTAATTCATGAATAAATTCTGAAGCCAGTTCCTCATGCTGATCCTTTGGAAAATACCGAAGTGCATTTCGTAATGCCAATTTCTTTTCTTCCGCACTTAAGATTTCTTTTCTTTTGGGTGCATGGTTGATCGTAGGATCGTATGCTTGTTTAGCTGGAATAGCCGCTGGAATTCCTTCTAAAATCTCTTTATGAAATACCTCTTGAGTCATGATAACCTCTTTTCAGCAAAGGTAGCATGATTTAGGAAAAATAAATATTGAATGCTGAATTTTTAATATCGAATTATCGGAATAAATAATGACGGATTTAATCGGGAATTAATTCAATTAATAATTAATTGAGTCGTCGCAAGTTTACCACAACGTAAATAGATTACTTTTCGCTGTGAGATATTTGTAGAAAAAAGTTATGACAATAATTGAATTTTTACATTATTTCCCTAACGAAGAGGCTTGTAAAAGACATTTTAAAGCCC